>CAYTOU010000091.1:0-9229 GCA_964439295.1 uncultured Oscillospiraceae bacterium | reverse complement strand
TATATTCTGCGGCGCAAACGAAATCGACATATCGCTTAGGGCACTTCGATTTGCAGTAAGGAGCTGAACGTAAATGGCTAAGAAGGTTACAAGTTACCGCGGCTTTTTCGGCGAAGTAAAGCACTACGATGAGCATGGGCATAAGATAGGCGAGAGCAGACCGGGTCTGTTCGGTCAGGTGAATCACTACGACAATCGCGGGCACAAGGTGGGCGAAAGCCGTCCCGCCCTGTTCGGCGGCATGAACGAATACGATGAGCGCGGGCATAAGATAGGTCACTCGCAGGAAAGCGTGTTCGGCACGATTAACCATTACGACAAGCGCGGCAAAAAGGTGGGTAAAACCTGGAGCAGCTTGTTCAGTGAAAAGTCGTGGTTTGACGACTGAAATACAGACGAATTGGAAAACATTATGTCAAAACCGGCGGTATACTTGAGAAAAACGTCGGCTTGTGGTATACTTATACGCGTCTGAAACATGAAAAAGAAGGCGGCTTAATGGCCGTATTTATATCAACCGATCGGGCGTAAAACGCCGGACAAGCGGGAAGTTGGGGCAATTCTCGACTTCCTATTTAATCTGTTCCGTTGCAAATGCCGGATTCGGACAGTGCGAAAGGATGTGCCACAATGCCGGATACGCGCATTACCAAGGAGAGACTTAAGAACCACTGGATGTACAGCTCGTGGAAATACCTGGTGCTGTTCATCATATTCATAGCGGGCTGGAACCTGACGTACAGCATAACCCAGTACAAGCCGCCGCGCGAAAAGCGACTTGAGATGTACATACTAAGCACATCGTACGACTCCGAAAAGACCGATGCGCTCGCCGACGAACTCGCCGAAATCTTTGTGGGCGAGGGCGAGGACGACATGGAAGAGGTCAACATATACACTCTGAACTACGGCGGCGATGACGATACATACGGCCCGCAGGTGCTTATGACCCGCCTTGCCGCACAGGAAGGCGATGTGTACATGGTCGATGAAGAGACCATGGCATCGTTCGTAAGTCAGATGCTTGCTTTGCCGCTGGATGAATACATAGAATCCGGCGCGCTCAATGTGGACGGCATAGACCTTGAGACCGGCATGCGCAACGAGGTAGTGGGCGAGGATGAGGACAATAACGTCGTATACGGCGAAGACCGCAAGGTGTACGCAATACCTGCCGAGCAGCTGTACGGCATGCTGGACGCCAGCATGGTGGACAACCGCGGCATGTACCTTGTCGTGATGGCATATACCGATAAGCCGGATACATGCATAGAGCTGCTAAACGAGCTGATTTCCCGCTACAAAGAGGATAAGCCCGAGTGGCTGATACAGCAGGAAGAGCAGACGCGTCAGGAAATAGCCGACCTGCCCACCGAAATGACGGTAGATTCGCTCAGCGCACAGGCGACAGAAGAGCCCGCCGATGAAGGCACGGACGAAACCGAGACCGATGCCGACAGCGCAACCGATGCCGATAGCACCGCTCAAACCGACACCACAGCCGATACTTCGACCGACACCACAGCGGGAAACTGATATAGGAACAAGCACGCCGTCATCCACATGGATGGCGGCTTTTCTATGCCGAAAAGTCGCAATTGATATCCGTATGCGCGTGAAGTGGCGAAAAGTGGAGAATAAACGCCAATCATTAAATGCGATATTCTGAAAAGCTAACCGAATATCTTTGAATCACATATCTAAGTGGCGCAAAGTGCCGCGTAAGCGCATTTACATGCCACCATGACCGCAAGATTTGGAGAGCACACTTGCAAAATGGTTAAATATGTTTAACTGCGGACTTAATGCTAAAATGCGTATAAGTCCACGAAAAATTTAGTCTAAATACACGCATAATCAATGATGTGTGGTATACTGTAATTCGCGGCATTATATCGGACCGCATACTGGGAGGTTGTTGTTAATGTATCAGGTTTTAAATAAACAACTGCTCGCGCCGGGACTCATACGCATTGACGTATCCGCGCCCGATGTGGCTGCTAAGGCGCAGCCCGGGCAGTTTGTAATCGTGCGCGTATGCGAGGATGGCGAGAGAATACCGCTGACGATAGGCGGTGCGGATGCAAAGACCGGCGCGGTGACTCTGCTGGTTCAGATGGTGGGTCTGTCCACTACCCTGATGGGCGAAACACCGGTGGGCGGCGAGTTCGCATCGGTCACCGGACCTCTGGGCAATCCCACTCACTTTGGCGATGCAAAGCGCGTACTGTGCATAGGCGGTGGCGTGGGCACTGCGGTTCTATACCCGCAGGTCAGCTACCTGTCAAGCAAGGGCATATATGTCGATGTAATCGAAGGCACGCGCAATAAGGATCTGCTGGTGCTGGAGGACGAGTTTACAAAGCTTGCAAACCACCTGTATGTCGCGACCAACGACGGCTCAAAGGGCGTAAAGGGCTTTGTAACCGACGTGTTCGCGAAGCTGATGGAGCAAGGCGAGCATTACGATCTGGTCATTGCGATAGGTCCGCCCATCATGATGAAGGTCGTCGCCGAGGCCACGCGTCCGTACGGCATTCGCACACTGGTAAGCCTCAACCCCATAATGGTCGATGGCACCGGCATGTGCGGCGGCTGTCGCGTAAACGTGGGCGGTCAGGTCAAGTATGCCTGCGTCGACGGTCCCGAGTTTGACGGACATCAGGTCGACTTCGACAGCCTCATGCGTCGTCTGGGCGCGTATAAGGAGCAGGAGAAGCGCGCCATGGAGGATCACAAATGCAGGATAGGAGGAATAGGCCATGTCAATTGAGCGCGTAGCCATGCCCGAGCAGGAGCCGCTTGTCAGGGCAAAGAATTTTGACGAAGTAAACACCGGCTACACCGAAAGCGATGCGGCTATGGAAGCGTCACGCTGCCTCAACTGCAAAAAGCCGCGCTGCATGACCGGCTGCCCGGTCAACGTGCATATACCGGATTTTATAAGCAAAATAAAGCAGGGCGATTATGAGGGCGCATATCAGGTAATTCACGCAACAAGCAGCCTGCCCGCGGTTTGCGGTCGCGTCTGCCCGCAGGAAAAGCAGTGCGAGAGCATGTGCGTAGTGGGCATAAAGGGCAAGAGCGTCGCGATAGGCAATCTGGAGCGCTTTGTCGCCGACCAGCATATGGCAGGCGAGCATAAGGCCGAAGTACCCGCGTCCAACGGCATAAAGGTCGCCGTGATAGGCGCAGGCCCCTCGGGTCTGACCTGTGCGGGCGATCTGAGGCACATGGGATACGATGTGACCGTGTTCGAGGCACTGCACGCACCGGGCGGAGTGCTTATATACGGCATACCCGAGTTCCGTCTGCCCAAGGCACTGGTGCGCCGCGAGGTCGCAACGCTTGAGGAGATCGGCGTTGAAATAAAGCTCAATCAGGTAATAGGTCGCACGCATACTGTCGATGACCTGTTTGAAGAGGGCTATAAGGCCGTGTTCATAGGTTCGGGCGCAGGTCTGCCTAACTTCATGCGCATACCCGGCGAGGATCTCAACGGCGTATACTCCGCCAATGAATACCTGACCCGTATTAACCTTATGAAGGCGTATAAGGAAGGCGCACATACGCCCATACTGCACGCCAAGCGCGCCGCTATAGTCGGCGGCGGCAACGTCGCGATGGACGCCGCGCGCTGCGCACTGCGCATGGGCGCCGAGGCGTTTGTAGTGTATCGCCGCGGCATGGACGAGATGCCCGCGCGCCGCGAGGAGATACATCACGCGCAGGACGAGGGCGTACAGTTCCTCAACCTGGTTGCCCCGCTGGAAGTCGTGGGCGATGAAAAGGGCTGGGTAAAGGGACTTAAGGTAATACGCTGCGAGCTGGGCGAGCCCGATGCATCCGGACGCCGCCGCCCCGTAGAGATACCGGGCAGCGAGTTCATACTGGATGTGGACATGGTTATCGCCGCAATAGGCAATAGCCCCAACCCGCTTATCGCATCCACCACGCCCGGTCTGGAGACCAACAAGCGCGGCTGCCTGGTCGTGCGCGAGGATTCGCTGCACACATCGCGCGAAGCCGTATGGGCGGGCGGCGATGCCGTAACCGGCGCGGCGACCGTAATACTGGCCATGGGCGCCGGCAAGAAGGCCGCTCAGGAAATAGACGAGTATCTGAAAAACAAATAATCAAAGCGCCTTTTAAGCCGCCGATTGCATTTTTAAAGCTGTCGGCGGCTTTTTCGATTTATGCCCGGATTTTGCTTAGGGCAAAAATATTAATGAGGGTTTTTCTCCGATACGCTTGCAATTATACATAAAACGGCTTATGCTTATGCAATGTATGCGCGGACTTCCACTCGTCCGCCTGCAAGGCAACTTTGGCAAGATGGAGGGCGGGTAATGCCCGCGTGGCAATATGGCATTATTTGTTGACATAGTTACAATCAAGGTAAAGGCGGGCGACGGCGGCAACGGCTGCGTGTCGTTCCATCGCGAAAAATACGTACAGCAGGGCGGCCCGGACGGCGGCGACGGCGGGCGCGGCGGCGACATAGTGTTCATGGCGACCGAGCGCATGCATACTCTGCTGGACTTCCGCTATAAGCGTTCTTACGCCGCGCAGAACGGCGAGCAGGGCAAAAAGAGCCACTCGTCGGGCAAGAGCGGCGAAAATCTGGTCATAGAGGTTCCGCCGGGAACGCTGGTGCGCGACAAGGCGACCGGGCGCGTATTGATGGATCTATACGTGCCGGGCGAAAAGAAGACGCTACTGCGCGGCGGCAACGGCGGCTTTGGCAATATGCACTTCGCGACGCCCACGCGTCAGGCGCCCAACTTTGCAAAGCCGGGCGTTAAGTGCGAGCCCATGGAGGTTATGCTGGAGCTGAAGTCCATAGCCGATGTGGGTCTTGTGGGCTTCCCCAATGTGGGCAAGTCGACAATACTGTCCGTGGTCACGGCGGCGCGCCCCAAGATAGCCAACTACCACTTCACTACGCTCACTCCTAACCTAGGCATAGCCAGCATGGACGGCGAAAGCTTTGTCATGGCCGACATACCCGGTCTGGTCGAGGGCGCAAGCGAGGGCGTGGGTCTGGGTCACGACTTTTTGCGCCACATAGAGCGCACGCGCATGCTGCTGCACGTAATCGACGTGTCGGGCAGTGAGGGGCGCGATCCGGTCGAGGATTTCGATGCGATAATGCACGAGCTGGAGCAGTACGGCGATCTGGCAACGCGCCCGATGATAGTGGCGGCCAACAAGACCGATCTGCCCGGCGCTGAAGAGAACATAGAGCGTCTGCGCGCGCACGTAAGCGAGCGCGGAATAGAGGTATACCCGATATCGGCGGCGACTAACAACGGGCTTAAACCGCTCATGCGCGCGACTATGGACATGCTGCGCACGCTGCCCGAGGCGGCACCCATCGAGGCCGAGGAAATGCCGCTGCCCGAGGAAGAGACGCCGTACGAGGTTCGCATGGACGGCGAGGTGTACGAGGTCGTGGGCCCCTCCATGCAGCACCTTATCGATTCGGTCAATTTTTCCGACGAGGATTCGCTCAACTGGTTCCACCGCACGCTGCGCCGTTGGGGCGTCATCGATGCGCTGCGCGCTCAGGGCGCGGGCGAGGGCGACACGGTACGCGTGGGCGATATGGAATTCGACTTTGTCGAATAAGACGGCTTAGAGATAAAAAGGAGAGTTAATATGACATCAAAGCAACGCGCTGCGCTGCGCTCAATGGCAAATACAATGCCCACTATACTGCATATAGGCATTAACGGCATTACAAAGGAAGTGTGCCAGCAGGCATGGGATGCCCTGGAGGCGCGCGAGCTGATCAAAGTAGGTCTTCAGGACGGCGCGGACATAAGTGCGCGCGAGGCATGCACCGAGCTGTGCGAAAAGGTTCACGCCGAGCCCGTGCAGTGCATAGGCAAGCGCTTCGTGATATACCGCCCTGCCCGCAAGCCGGTAATCGATCTGGACGAAATAGTGAAGTAATATACGGGCGCGGGCAGCTTGTCCGCGCCTCAAGTGATTATATAGCGCTGTTTATCTTATAATCCTCTTTCGCTTTTGGGTCGGATAGTGTATAATATAGTAAAGGAAGTCAAGAGGTGCAGTATGGCGAAGCGGTTGGGCATAATGGGCGGCACGTTTAATCCGATACATAACGGTCATCTGCGCGTGGCGGAGATTGCCATGCGAGAGCTTAAACTGGATGAGGTGCGATTCATACCTACCGGCGATTCGCCGCATAAGCAGCATGTTGATATGCCCGGTAATATTCGCCTTGATATGGTTGCCCTTGCGATTAAGGACATGCCCGGCTTTACCGTATCCGACATCGAGATAAAGCGCGGCGGGCGCTCGTATACCTGCGATACATTGCGCCAGATGCGCATGGCGGAGCGCGATACCGATATGTTTTTCATAATGGGCGGCGACATGATGGCGACATTCACATCGTGGCGCAACCCGGACATAATCGTGCGTCTGGCAAAGCTGGCGGCTGTGTCGCGCCCGGGCGACGATACCGAGCACATTGATAAGGTGTGCCGATACCTGCGCATGGAGTATTCGGCGGATGTATATATGCTTAGCGAAACGGGCCCCGACATATCGTCGACCGACATACGCCGGCGCGTTCAAATGGGCGAAGACATAAGCGAGCTTGTGCCGCAGGACGTCGCGCGATATATACTGGACAACGGACTATATAAAGCATTGGAGACCGAAAATGACATCTGAAGAGATAACAGAAATACTGCGCGCCGAACTTAAGCCTAAGCGTTTTAAACACACTCTGGGCGTAATGCAGACGGCGCAAGAGATGGCTAAGATATTCGGAGCCGACGAATACGAAGCGCAGCGCGCGGGACTCATGCACGACAACGCAAAGGCATTGAGTCTGGAACGCATGCGCGAGATCGCAAACGACGCGGGGCTTCAAATAAGCGCGGATGAGAGCGAATCGGCATCGCTCATGCATGCGCCGGTGGGCGCGTATCTTGCCAAGGCGCGCTTTGGCGAAACCGACGAAAACGTAATAAGCGCGATACGCTATCACACGACCGGCAAGCCGGATATGACTCAGCTGGAGGCAATAATATATCTGGCGGACATGATAGAGCCGAACCGCGAAGAGTTCGATGGGCTAAACGATTTGCGTCAATTGGCGCATAAAGACCTGTATCGGGCGCTTGAGATGGGTCTGGACATGAGTACCTCGTATGTGCTTAAACGCGGTCAGAAGCTGTTTACGCGCTCCTGGCAGGCATATGAATGGGTCAAACAATACAATAAGGGCAGGAACTGATATAGGAGGTATGCGAATGCAGTCTAAGGAATTGGCATTGGCGGCAGCACGCGCGCTGGATGATAAGAAGGGCGTAAATATAATCGTACTGGATGTACAGCACTTGACCATTATCGCGGATTACTTTGTAATAGCGAGCGGTCGCTCGGCAAACCAGGTGCGCGCATTGGTCGACGAGGTGGACGATAAGCTGTCCGAGCTGGGCGAGAATCCGCGCCGCCGCGAGGGCACTAACGAAGGACGCTGGGCCGTGCTGGACTACGGCAACGTGCTTGTACACGTGTTCCACGAGCAGGAGCGCGAGTATTACAACCTGGAGCGCCTGTGGATGGACGGCTCCAATCAGGTCGAGTTTGTGCAAAACGAGGACTAAAAGACAGAAGAAAAATTGCGCGCCGCCCGGTTTCGGGCGGCGCGATTTATTTATCTAAAAAAACACCGACGTCCAAAAGACATCGGTGCTAAAATATCAAACCGGCTTAAATTATTTCTGCACAACGACAGTAGTTCCCGCGGGGCAGTTGTAGTATATCCACTTGGCATCCTCGACCGACAGTCTTACGCAGCCGTGCGATGCGCGGCGTCCCAGATTGCGTACCGAGGACGATGTGGGCGAGCCGCCCTTCTGGCTGAACAAGACCGAGTGGAAGTAATACGTGCCGGTTATGCGGTACGCGTACTGCGCCCAGCAGCCGTAGTCGACGAAGTAGTGCCATACGTCAAGCTGCTCGGTCGAGCGGTATGTGCCAATCGGCGTGGGCGTTGCAACCTTGCCGGTGGAGCATACGAAGCGCGCCTTGAGCTTGCTGTAAGAGCCGTTTGAGTATTGATAAACGTATACGCGCTGTTCGGATACATCGACGACCAGCTTGTACGGATAGCGCACACTGGGGTTGGTGCACTTCTTTGCCGAGGAGGAGAAGAGCACTTTCTGCGTCGCCTCATCGGCTTCGCCGGTCACGGTCAGACCGTTCGTCTTCTGGAAGTCGCTTATCGCGGATGAAGTCGTGACGCCGTATACGCCGTCGATCACGGTTGAAACCATGTAGTCAAGCGCTGCCAGGCGAGTCTGTACGCGGCGGATCTGGCTGGACGTGGCGCCGCTCTTGACGGTGGTGTAGTATACCGGTATGCTGTTTGAATTTATCAGCGAAAGCAGATTGCCGTCCACATCGCCGTAGCTGCAGGTGCGAGTGTAGCTGAAGCGACCGTTAGTGTTCAGCATGACCAGATAGGACTGTAGCGCGTCAACCGCAACGGTGGTCACATTGCCGTATATGCCGTCCGCCGAGCCGGTGGTAAAGCCCATACGTAAAAGATACTGCTGTACCTTGCGCACGTCATCGCCGCGGCTGCCGTTGGTAAGCAGTACGGGCGATACGGTGGCAGTCGGCGCAGCGGTCGCGGTCGCCGTGGGCGCGGCTGTGGCAGTCGCAGCCGGGTGAGTGGGCGTAGCCGTTGTCGCCGGATGCGTGGGCACGGGCGTTGCGGTCGGGACGGCCGTGGGCGAGTCGGCGGCGGTATATGTCGTAAACTCGGCAACAGAAACACTTTGGTCGGAATCGGCGAACGCGGTACCCAAGCAGCTCAGCATGAGTACTGCGGACAAAATCAGACATACCGTGCGTCGAAACATCGAAAATCACTCCAAATGCGCGTATCAGATTAACGGCGAAAACAAACCGCTGATGAATTGACTGCGCATGTGGTAAAAAAGTTCCGTGTTTGAATGTAAAGTTTCGCTTTTTGAGCCGTTAGCTGTTAGCGGTTAGCCGTTAGCTTGAGTTAGGGCGCGCAGGCGCGCCAGCTGTTAGACGTTAGCGGTTAGCCGTTAGCTTGAGTTAGATTGCTGAGCTGCTTAGCATTCTAACTCGGTATAACGTCAATAAGGTATGTAAAGTATGAAACCGGCAATAGAATATTAGTTCTGAAAAGCACCTTGCACACTAACTC
>CAYTOU010000090.1:0-9270 GCA_964439295.1 uncultured Oscillospiraceae bacterium | reverse complement strand
AGCGATTACTTGTCCTCGTCTGTCCAGACTTCCTTTGCCAGTCTGAACACCGCCCATGCCTTGGGCCAACCGCAATAGAACGCCGCGTGAGTGATTATCTCGGCGATCTCGGTCTTGGTTATGCCGTTCTTCTTTGCCGACATCAGATGATATTTAAGTGACGAGTCGGTAATGCCCTGCGCCATCAGCGCCACAACAGTGACCAATGAGCGGTCGCGCAAAGAGAGCTTATCCTCCCTGCTCCACACCTCGCCGAACAGTACATCGTCGTTAAGCTCCGCAAATTTGGGCGCGAATTCGCCCAGTGCATCCCTACCCGCAGTCTGCTTAATAGCCATATAGAATAACCTCCTTACAGTTTTGAATACTCTTCATCGGATACCGCTTCGCACCACTCGGTTGAGCAGTTTTCGCCGGGCACCGCTATCGCTATGTGGCTGAACCATGAATCCTTCTTCGCGCCGTGCCAGTGCTTTACGCCCGCCGGAATCGTTATTACGCTGCCCTCATGCAGGCTTACAGCGGGCTTGCCGTACTCCTGATACCAGCCCTCGCCCGCGGTGCATATAAGCATCTGTCCGCCGCCTTTTGTGGCGTGATGTATGTGCCAGTTGTTGCGGCAGCCGGGTTCAAACGTAACGTTATTCAAAAGCAGCCCATCCTCAAACTTTGTCAGCGGGTTCAAAAAAGACTCGCCTATAAAGTACTTAGCGTAAGCCGTATTGGCTTCGCCCGTGCCAAACATGTTCGCGCTGTCGAATGCGTCTTTATCAGCATACTTCATCTGTCGACATCTCCTTATACCCTAAGACATTCTATCGAAAATACGTTTCTAAGGCGATTGTACTACTTAAAGTTAGCTCCAAGTCAATAGGCTTTCGCAAAAAAATTGCCGGACTTATGAAGTAGCTTTTCTCTTCATAAGTCCGGCAGGTATCGTATCTTACGGGAATTACTTTATATCATCCACTCTTAGCGCGCGCATGGCGTTTATTACCGCCAGCACCATCACGCCCACATCGGCGAACACCGCATACCACATGTTGGCAACACCCACGGCGGAAAGTATCAGCACAATTGCCTTGACCGCGAGCGACACGATTATGTTCTCGTGCACGATGCGCATTGTCTTGCGCGCTATGCCAATCGCCTGCGGCAGTTTGGACGGCTTATCGTCCATGAGCACCACATCGGCGGCCTCTATTGCGGCATCACTGCCCAATGCGCCCATCGCTATGCCCACATCGGCGCGCGAGAGCACGGGCGCGTCGTTTATGCCGTCGCCGACGAACGCGACCGTGGAGTCCTTGGAAAGCAGCTTTTCGACCTCGGTTACCTTATCGGCGGGCAGCAGCTCGGCGCGCACTTCGTCAACGCCCAGCTCACCGGCGACGCTCTCGGCGACCTTTTTACTGTCGCCGGTCAGCATTACCGTGCGCTTTACGCCCAGCGCCTTGAGCTTCTGTATTGCCTCGCGCGCATCGGGCTTAGGCTCATCGGATATGACTATGTGACCCAAGTACAGATCCTTTTCGGCGATGTGGATTATCGTGCCCACGTGATGGCACTGATGCCAGTCCGCGCCCACATCTTCCATGAGCTTGCTGTTGCCCACATATATCGTGCGGCCGTCTATTACGGCTTCCACGCCGCGACCCGCGATTTCCTTTACAGAAGTCACGCGGCCGGGGTCTATGTGACCCTTATGCGCGGCGACTATGGACTGCGCTATCGGGTGATTGGAGTTGTATTCGGCAACCGCCGCTATGTCAAGTAGCTCGTCTTTTGAAACCTTGGCGGTATGTATCGCGGTTACTGCGAACGAACCCTTTGTAAGCGTGCCGGTCTTATCGAATACCGTGGTATCCACTTTGGAGAGCGCCTCGAGGTAATTGGAACCCTTTATCAATATGCCCTTGCGGGAGGCACCGCCTATGCCGCCGAAGAATGATAGCGGCACCGACACGACCAATGCGCACGGGCAGGAAACTACAAGGAATGTCAGCGCGCGGTTAATCCACACGACCCACTCGCCCACGAACAGCGGCGGCACGAGCGCCAGCAGCAGCGCCGCGAACACAACGCACGGCGTATAGTAATGGGCAAAGCGCGTGATGAAGTTTTCGACCTTGGCTTTCTTGGATGCGGAGTTTTCGACCAGCTCCAGTATGCGCGCCACTGTGCTTTCCGAGAACTCGCTTTCGGTGCGCACTTTGATTACGCCGGTCATGTTGATGGAGCCGCTTACGACCTTGTCGCCCTGCACCTTGTCCTGCGGCAGGCTCTCGCCGGTCAGCGCGGCGGTGTTGACCGATGTGCTGCCATCGATAATCTCGCCGTCAAGCGGTATCTTTTCGCCGGGCTTGACTACTATGATTTCGCCCACCGCGACCTCTTCGGGCGAAACCTCCTGCTCTACGCCATCGCGCAGCACATTGGCTGTATCCGGGCGTATGTCCATCAGCGCCGCGATATTGCGGCGGCTCTTGCCCACGGCAATGCCCTGGAACAGCTCGCCAACTTGGTAGAATATCATGACCGCCACGGCCTCGCTGAACTCGCCGCTCGCCAGCGCGCCCACCGTTGCCACGGCCATCAGGAACTTTTCATCAAACACCTGACCATGCGCTATGCCGCGAATCGCGCCCCACAGCACATCCCAGCCCGCTATAAAGTAAGGCACAAGTATCGCGGCCAGCTTCCACCAACCCTCCAGCGG
The DNA here is from genome assembly GCA_964439295.1 of uncultured Oscillospiraceae bacterium. Lineage (GTDB taxonomy): Bacteria > Bacillota > Clostridia > Christensenellales > Aristaeellaceae > Fimadaptatus. The sequence goes on along the minus strand of CAYTOU010000090.1, from coordinate 6,551 downwards.
CAGTAGCTCCACAGTGATAAACAAGACCAGCGCTACCAGTATCCTTATGAGGTTCTTCTTCTGCTTCCTGCTCATGGTGTGCCTCCACTATCATGAAAGTAACTTATCAGATGACTATGTGGCAGTCCGGCTCAACCTTATGGCAGACCTTGACGCACTGCTTGAGTATATCGTCAAAGCGCGCATCGTCCGCGTCCAGGGTGAGCTTCTGGGTCATGAAGCTTACGCTTACGCTCTTTACACCGTCGATCTTGCGAATGGCCTCTTCCATCTTCATGCCGCAGTTGGCGCAATCCAGTTCATCCAGCTTATATACCTTCCTCATTTTGTCTTCTTCCTTTCTTCTGTCAGGTGCGCGTAGCCCTGCCCTATTATTAGTCTTACATGTTCATCGGCCAGGAAGTAGTATATCGTCTTACCTTCCCGGCGGCTTCCGACAAGGTTATTGTCCTTTAGTACCTTTAGCTGATGCGATATCGCCGACTGAGTCATGCCCAGATACTCGGCAATCGCACACACGCACATCTCACTTTCGGACAGCGCGTACAGTATGCGCATACGCGTCGTATCGCCGAAAATCTTGAACAGATCCGCCAGATCGCAGATCATTTCCTCGCTGGGCGATTCGCGCTCCAGCAGTTCCAGTACCGCATGATGATCATGCTTGCAGTGTTCCGTCATATGCGCCTCCGTTCATTTGAATGTTCGTTCATTTGAATTTCCGCTCATATGATACTCCATTCATATGTCCTTGTCAATGCCCGGACGCGTTACTTTTCTGTTATAGGCTGAAAGTCGTTTTCCAATTTCTATAAGTGCGGTTATGTGCCCAAAAAGCGATGCCGCGCTTCTCGATTGTCTTTCGAGAAACGCGGCATTTATCTTGATATGAAATTCGATTTTCAGGAGCGTTTAGCCAGGAACGCGCGCACATTGTCAAGCGCCATGCGCACGGTGTCATCCATGTCCATGTACTTATATAGCCCCAGACGCCCGCCGAACATTACCTGCTTTTGCTGTGCGGCCAGCGCCATATAGCTTTTGCACAGCGCGTTATTGCGCTCGTCATTGACCGGATAGTAGGGTTCATCGCCCGGATGCCAGCTTTGCGGGTATTCGTACGTAATCACGGTTTGCTTAAGGTTCAATACATCCGCATTGCCGCACATGAAGTGCTTATGCTCGATGACGCGCGTATACGGCACGTCAGCCGCCGTTTCGTTTATTACGGCATTGCCCTGATAGTTGGATACGCCGTCCAGAACCTTTGTATCAAACCTTAGAGAACGGTACTCCAGCTGCCCTAGGCTATAGTCAAAGAAGGCGTCTATGGGACCGGTATAGAGTATATGCCGCGCCAAGCCGTCGTGGTCTTCATGCGAATAGGCGGTATTTAAGCGCACCTCTATGCCATCAAGCAGCTTTTCGACAAGCGGCGTATAGCCGTCCTGCGGTATGCCCTGGAATCTGTCGCTAAAGTAGTTATTGTCGTACACAAAGCGCACGGGTATGCGGCGTATTATGAAGGCGGGCAAATCGCGGCACTGCCTACCCCACTGCTTTTCGGTATAGCCTTTGACCAGCTTTTCGTATATGTCCCTACCGACCAGGGATATGGCCTGCTCTTCGAGGTTTTGCGGCTCGCCGGTTATTTCGGTGCGCTGCTTTTCGATTATCGCGCGCGCCTCATCGGGTGTGGTTATGCCCCACATCTGATGGAATGTGTTCATGTTGAACGGCAGGTTATACAGTTCGCCCTTAAAGCGCGCCAACGGCGAATTGGTGAATCGGTTGAAGGGCACGAGCGCGTTTACATACCGCCATACTTCTTCATCATCGGTATGGAATATATGCGCGCCGTACTTATGCACGGCTATGCCGCCCACCGATTGGGTATACACATTGCCGCCCACGTGCGCGCGCCTGTCTATGACAAGCACATTGAGTCCGGCGGCATGTGCCTCATGCGCAAACACGGCGCCGTACAGTCCGGCGCCCACTACCAATAAATCGTATTTATACATACATTCCCTCTTAATTGAATCCGAATATCTTGCGGCTTATGCCATAGCCCGCCGTGACCACAGGGCGCCTAATGCGTATGGGCAAGTGCAGTAGCACGCCCGACAGCCTATAGCGCAGTGCATGATACACATCCGGGTTTTCCGCCTTTATCCAGTCCCACAGCTCCTTTTGACCGGTGAGGCTACCCGTCTTTTCGCTCTTAATCAGTAGCACGGTCGACACTATCGTGATTATCTCAAGGAAGTTGAGCATATAACTGCGGCGCACCTTGTTTTCGTCTTTAAACGGATTCACGCGGCTTATCATCAGTTTATTCACCTTGAGATACTGATCGATGCGGCGCAGCATTACCTGCTCCTGAACCGACTGATCATCGCGCCCTATGAAGTAGTGATACAGATCGGCATCTAGGTACATCATCTTTTCCACATGCGGCAGCGGCTCATATACGTACAGATCGTCCACATAGAATGTATGCAGTGGCAGGTCGATACCGCAGTCGCGCAATAGCTGCGTGCGGTATATCACGGCGTGCATGAGCAGGTACTGACCCTTTCTGAAATGTCCCGCCTCGTTCCAGCCGAACACGCGCCCCTGCGGCAGCGCGTTGCGGTAGTGAACCACGTGCTTATGCTCTTCGCCCACTTTATCGTATATGTAGTTGCTGACCAGCATGTCAAGCGGCTGTGTAACATGCTCCTTAAGCGTCGCCAGCACGCGCGGATAAGCCTTATCATCGACCCAGTCATCCGAATCGACTACTTTAAAGTAAAGCCCGGTGGCATTGCGTATGCCCGCCATTACAGCGCCGCCGTGTCCGGCGTTGGGCTGATGTATTGCGCGGACGATTCCCGGGAAACGGCTTTGATACTCATCCGCAATGGCTGCCGTATTGTCATGGGAGCCATCGTCTACAATTAAGATTTCCACATCGTCACCGCCGGGCAAAAGCGAATCCACGGCGTGTGCCATATATTCCTGTGAATTATAACAGGGTACGACGACCGAAAGTAATTTCATTATGCGATGCTCCCGTCATTTATGTATACTGTGATTAATTCCGTACAGTACGTATTTTCCATCCGAACAGACTCAACCTACATTATTGATTTTACTCTATTTCGTCAAATCAATCAATAGAGGATGCCATTTTGTCAATATTCTGATACATGGGATGCGGATTTTTGTCGCAATCCGATTATGTTGCATTCTTAATCGGCGGCGAAAACGCGCCTAAGATGTGATTTCACTGTGAATTCCTTACGCTTTATTCATTATGCCTATTGCCTTTTGCCGTATCCGCATATTATAATCAGGATGGGATTTATCGCAGCTAAGAAGGAAGTAAAGCCAATGCTACTATCCAAGATGCGCCGTATTAATCTACTGCGCGCGCTGGGCGGTGACATACTGCTATCGCACGAAATGCAGCTTGAACGCCTTTTCATGCAGCACGGAACCACATCGTGCTTTATACATTCGGTAAACGTCGCATGCCTGAGCATACTGCTGGTACAATTTTTGCATTTACATGTGGACATGCGCAGCATGGTGCGCGGCGCGCTACTGCACGATTTCTTTTTATACGACTGGCACGAATCCGACCGCGCGCACAGGCTACACGGTTTTACTCACCCGGGCAGGGCGCTCATGAATGCGGACAGAGTTTTTGACCTAAACAATATCGAAAAGAACGTGATACAGCGCCACATGTTTCCGCTGACGCCTATACCGCCGCGTTGCAAAGAGGCATATGTGGTGTGTCTGGCCGACAAGATATGCGCGCTCAACGAAACATTCCATCAAAGCAGACTACTTAGGAGGTTAATACGCCGTCATGGAAACGTTTGAGAAGTGGTTTTTATGGTTCATGCTATACAGCGTAATAGGCTGGGTGTACGAAACCATATTATGCTCGGTTAAGGAGCATCGGTTCATAAACCGCGGCTTCCTGAACGGTCCCTACTGCCCCATATACGGCGTAGGTGCTGTGATCAATCTGCTGGTGCTGGGCAATTTGACAAATCCCGCACTGCTCTTCTTATGTGGTGCGCTGCTTGACTGCACGCTGGAGTACCTGACTTCGTGGGGCATGGAAGTGCTATTCCATGCGCGCTGGTGGGACTATTCGGACAAGCCGCTCAACATAAACGGGCGCGTATGCATGCTGGGTGCGGTGGCGTTCGGCGCGTTCACGACCGTGCTGGTGCTTATAATACATCCGTTTATGACTGAGGAGCTGAGCTTTATAACCGACAAGATACGCGACATGCTCTTCTACATATCGGCTACGCTATTCATCGCCGACAGTGTATATACGTTCATCGGTTTCTCGCCGTTCAACAAGCTCTTGGGCAACATTGTCAAGCCGTCGCTTGCGGGCATGTGCCGCCCCGAGGAGCTCAACCGCGAGGCAGAGAGCCTACGCCTGATACTCAACTCGCAGATACGTCGTATGCTAAAGGCGTTCCCGGCGCTCAAATCGACGCGCTACGACTCTGTCGTGGATCGTCTACGCACGCACATTGCGGATTTAGAACAGAAGCGTCGCGAGCTATTCGGAAAGAAATAAGCTTCGCTGCAATTTAAAAAGCAGGGCGGCAGATGTTTTTCATCTATCGCCCTGCTTTTATTTTTCCTTAGATCAGACCGTTTCGTCCTTGAGTATACGTCCATCGGTGGAGATTATAACGGTGCGCAGCGGTATTTTACGTCCGCATGCGCTTATCGCGCGCTCGACTGCCATTACTATGCCACTACAGCAGGGCACCTGCATACGCACGACGGTTATATCGGCTATGTCATTATTGATGAGCATATCGGTCAGCTTTTCGGAATAGTCAATGCTATCCAGCTTAGGGCAGCCGATCAATGTCACTCGCCCATCGATAAAGCGCGCATGGAAGTCAGCTCTTGCATACGCGGTGCAATCCGCGGCTATCAGCAGATGTGCGCCATCCAGCCACGGTGCATTCACGGGTGCGAGCTTAATCTGCACGGGCCACTGGCTTAGTCTTGACACGGGCGCATCGTCTTCGCCCATCGGTGCAGTTGCAGCGTTACGCGCGAACTGAGCCATACGCGTGCCGGGGCAGCCGCCCATCTTCGGGCGTTCTATAGCCGCTGCGCGCGAGCCCGGGCAGCCGCCCATGGGCTTACGCTCTATATGGCGCGCGGCGGTGCCGGGACAGGCGCCGCCCTTCTTAGCGGCAAGCACAGCCGCCTCGTTATACGCGGGTGCTTCACGCTCCTCGAACGTGATTGCATTGGTCGGGCATGCGGGCAGGCAATCGCCCAGACCATCGCAGAAGTCCTCACGCATGAGGTGTGCCTTACCATTGACCATACCTATTGCGCCCTCATGGCACGCATTTGCGCATGCGCCGCAGCCATTACACTTTTCTTCATCTATATGGATAATTCTACGCTTCATACTTTCATTACCTCCGCATGTACTTGACATCTTACGCATATTATACTACACTTCATCCATACCGTATGTTGTAAATACAACGTTTGGAGGCATTTTAATGGGCGAATACATGGATGTACTACTCAAATCAGACGTATTTTCGGGCATAGATTCGGCGGAAGTGAGTGCCATGCTAAAGTGTCTGGACGCGTTCAAGCGCGAATACAGTCGCGGAGAGTTCATTTTACGCTACGGCAGTCGCACCGAGTGCACGGGGCTACTACTTTCGGGCAGCATACACATAATACGTGAGGACTTTTGGGGGCGGCGGGACATTATTGCGGAGCTAAAGCCGGGCGACACATTTGCGGAGAGTTACGCATGCACGGGCGCGCCTATGAGTGTAGAGACGATGGCGAACTCGGACTGTGTGGTATTATACCTAAACATGCAACGCGTAGTCAAGGTATGTCCATCCTCCTGCGCCTTTCACACGCGGCTAATAGTCAATCTACTCAGTGCCATTGCGCGCAGCAATCTACGTCTAAACGAAAAGCTAAACTACGTCACGCGCCGTTCCACGCGTGAAAAGCTACTAAGCTACTTATCCGCGCAGGCGCGCCTAGCATCCTCTTCCACGTTTGACATACCCCTCAACCGCCAACAGTTAGCCGACTTCCTCTCGGTAGACCGCAGCGCCATGTCCGCCGAACTAAGCCGCATGCGCAGCGAGGGCATTATCAGTTTTGAGAAAAACCACTTTACTCTATTCAAGCCGGAAGAGGAGTGAAGAGACGAGGGAGAACGGGGGGAACGCGCTTTCTTTTCGGGAAAAGAAAGCTGCAAAGAAAAGCCGTTCGCCTTCGGCCTGTTCTAATGCAGCATTGCTATGAGCAGACAAAGGGACGGATTTATATTGGAAGGTGCTTATACCTTCTTTCGCCGCTGGTTTCGCCTAGAGCCAGCGGCGTTTCTTGTTTTGGAGCTTTGTCACTCCCCTATTCTCGTTGTCTTGTTCGTTTCGGGTCTCCGCGAATGGGATGTGTTTCGGGTAGGACTATTCCCCCGCGGATGTTCACCGCCGAACCCGTTCGGCGGCTCAATATAGACTCGG
>CAYTOU010000089.1:4586-9338 GCA_964439295.1 uncultured Oscillospiraceae bacterium | reverse complement strand
ACAAGCATCAATACTCGGCATTACGGGGCGTGCGCGGATAGGGCTGCACGTCGCGTATGTTGCTTACGCCGGTGGCGTACATTATCATGCGCTCCAGACCCATGCCGAATCCGGAATGCGGCACGCTACCCCAGCGGCGCAGGTCGAGGTACCACTGATAGCCATCGGTGTTCATACCGCACTCCTTCATGCGGTTTTCGAGCACGTCCAGACGCTCCTCGCGCTGGCTACCGCCGCAGAGTTCGCCTATGCCGGGCACCAGCAGGTCAGCGGCGGCGACGGTCTTACCGTCCTCGTTTAAGCGCATATAGAACGCCTTGATTTCCTTAGGATAGTCGTACACGAACACGGGGCGCTTGAAGTGCACCTCGGACAGGTAGCGCTCGTGCTCGGACTGCATATCGCAGCCCCAGTAGGGCTTGAACTCGAAGTCGCGACCGGAATTTTTGAGTATCTCAATCGCGTCGGTATAGCTCACGCGGGCGAAGTCGCTGTTTACGACGTTGAGCAGGCGCTCTTTGAGCGTCTTATCCACGAAGGAGTTGAGGAAGTTGATTTCCTCGGGCGCCCTCTCCAGCACGAAGTTGATCAGGTACTTGACCATCTCTTCCTCGAGATCCATATCGTCATTCAGATCGGCGAAGGCGATTTCGGGCTCAACCATCCAGAACTCGGCGGCGTGGCGCGGGGTATTGGAGTTCTCGGCGCGGAACGCGGGTCCGAAGGTATAGACGTTACGGAACGCCATGCAGAAGCTTTCGACATTCAACTGACCCGAAACGGTCAGGTTAACGGGCTTTGCGAAGAAGTCCTCGTTATAGTCGATCTTGCCGTCCTGAGTGCGCGGCGGATTATTCAGATCCAGCGTAGTCACCTGGAACATTTCGCCCGCGCCCTCGCAGTCCGAGCTGGTTATAAGAGGCGTATGCACGTACACGAAGCCCTTTTCCAGGAAGAACTGATGCGTGGCCTGGGATATCAGCGAGCGGATGCGGAACACGCACTGGAACAGGTTGGCGCGCGGGCGCAGGTGCGCTATCGTGCGCAGGTATTCCAGCGTATGGCGCTTCTTCTGCAGCGGGTAATCGCCGGCGGACTCGCCCACCACGGTGACCTTTGTGGCGTGCAGCTCAAAGGGCTGGGGCATGTCGGGGGTAATTACGAGCGTACCGGTGACCTCTACCGATGCGCCCACGCCGGTCTTGACAACGTCCTTATAATTATCGAGTGCGTCCTCGCCCAGCACGACCTGCAGGTTCTTAAAGAACGTGCCGTCATTTACCTCCATGAAGGCGAAAGTCTTGCTCTGGCGCAGCGTGCGCACCCAGCCGGATATTGTAATGTCATTCAAATCGCTCGCGGGCTTTTGCGCGAACAGTTGCTTTATAGTCGTCATGCGCTTTCCTCCGAAAAAAATCAATGCTTGTTTTATTATAGCCCGACATTCGGCGAATGTAAAGCGCGCCGCGGCAAAATTACGCTTGAAAATGGGGGTATGTGGCGCGGCGGGAGGGGGAAATTTGCGCGGTCGAATGTGGCAATAATCGCATTCATTCGCTGCAAAATACCCGAAAAAAGCTATTCGTGTCGTTTAGCGTGATTTTCCGTCCAAAACTCGTGCAAAAATACACGAATAGTTTGTTAATTCTCGCATTTTTTCGACGGGAATGGGAAAGAGTGTATTCTGCACACCTCTTCAAAGCGCGTCATCCACCTCATCCGCCGAATAAGCCCTGCCGGATTTTAAGGATTCCAAGCCCTTATTCAGCTCGCTGTCCAGCTCCGCGCGGGACATGCCACCGATAGCGGTCGGTTTGTCGGTGGGCAGGCGCAAATCAAGCGGCAAGCTTCGCGTCAGCACGATCTGACTGTAAAGCATCTGTATGGCGCCCGAAGGCGTAATTCCAAGCTGGGATAGAATGCTCTCGGCATTTTCCTTTAGGTCTTTATCGATACGCGCGTAAACCGCAGCAGTATTTGCCATACATATCACACTCCTTTGAGCACAGTATATCGTATATTGCAAGCGATTGCAAGCATTTGACAGCGATATTCGAGCGTTTAAAAAATCATCATCCGCGAACTGACTCAAGCTTATAGCTTCCCCGCCCCATACAAAGTGAATAGTGGACAGTGATCAGTGGGCAGTTTGGGGTTAGTGCGCGGGCAACGGTGACCCCCATCATTCTAACTAAAGCTAACAGCTAACAGCTAACCGCTAACGGCTGGCGCGCCTGCGCGCCCCGCACACTAACTAAAGCTAACCGCCAACAGCTAACCGCTAACAGCTCGCGCGCGCAAACGCGCACGCGCCCGCGCGCAAGCGTTAATTCCATAATAAAACCGCCCCATGTAAGTGGAAAAGCGCCGCAAAAAGTGATATAATAAATAAGTAGAAAAAGCCCTCGTTCGCGCCTTGGTTACCGCTCGTATTGCCGCGCGTGCGCGGGCCTGTTTCATACATGGTGAGGGTTTAGGAGGACGCGCAATGCTGCACATAGGCTCGGGGTACATAGTGCCGCTTAAGCAGGTGGTTATGATACTTGACGCCCATAGCGCGGACGCGCGCGCCTACTTGAGCCGCATGAATAAATCCGCGCACGTGGTGCGCATAGACGCGGGCGACAAGACGCTGATAGTGTGTGCGGGAAAACACGGTGAGACCTGCTACCTATCGCCGATTGCGCCGCGTACACTGGCACAGCGGTTTGAAGGCGGCGGCAGGCGCTCGCCCGATATCCGCATTGGAGGCATGAAATGACAGACACGAACGTACAACCCAACAATTACGGCTCGGAACAGATACAGGTGCTGGAAGGACTGGAGGCCGTGCGCAAGCGCCCCGGCATGTACATCGGCTCCACCGATGAGCGCGGTCTGCATCACCTGGTATACGAAATCGTAGATAACTCTATCGACGAGGCGTTGGCGGGATATTGCAAAAACATCGTCGTGACCATCGGCACCGACTACGATATAGAGGTGCAGGACGACGGTCGCGGCTTCCCCACGGACATACACCCCAAGATGGGCAGACCCGCGGTCGAGGTATGCCTGACCGTGCTGCACGCCGGCGGCAAGTTCGGCGGCGGAGGATACAAGGTATCCGGCGGTCTGCACGGCGTGGGCGCGTCGGTCGTTAACGCGCTGTCCGAAAAGCTGCGCGTAACCGTGTATCAAAAGGGCAAAATCTTCCAGCAGGAATACACGCGCGGCAAGCCCACATGCGACTTAACCGTAATAGGCGAAACCGAGCGCACGGGCACGACCATATGGTTTAAGCCCGATCCGGAGATATTCGAAACGCTGGTATTCGACTTTGAGACGCTCAAACAGCGCCTGCGCGAGATGGCGTTTTTGAATAAGGGCATACGCATAACCCTGCGCGATAATCGCGATGGACGCGAGCAGGTATATCACTACGAGGGCGGTATACGCTCGTTCGTCGAATACCTGAACAAAAACAAGCAGGTCATGTTCCCCGAGCCCATATATATCGAGGGCGAGCAGAACGGTACTCAGGTAGAGGTCGCACTGCAGTGGAACGACAGCTACAACGAAAACGTATACACATTCGCCAACAACATTCACACGCCCGAAGGCGGCACGCATCTGGCGGGCTTCCGCTCGGCGCTGACGCGCGTGGTTACCGATTACGGCAAGCGCCGGGGTATACTTAAAGAGGACAAGGACAAGCTTTCCGGCGACGACATACGCGAAGGTCTGACCGCGATAGTATCGGTCAAGCTGACCGAGCCGCAGTTTGAAGGACAGACCAAGACCAAGCTGGGCAACAGCGAAGTGCGCGGCATAGTGGACTCGCTCGTGTCCGACAAGCTGGAAACATATTTTGAAGAGCATCCCGACGAGGCAAAGGAAGTACTGGAAAAGTGCGTACAGGCCTCCCGCGCGCGCGAAGCTGCCCGCAAGGCGCGCGACCTGACCCGCCGTAAGAGCGTGCTTGAGAGCGCGTCTCTGCCGGGTAAACTGGCGGATTGCTCGGAACGCGACCCCAGCAAGTGCGAGATATTCCTGGTCGAGGGCGACTCGGCAGGCGGTTCGGCAAAGACCGGACGCGACCGCCACTTCCAGGCCATACTGCCCCTGCGCGGCAAGATACTGAACGTGGAAAAGGTTCACGAGGCGCGCGCGCTGAGCAGTCAGGAAATAAAGGCCATGATAACCGCGTTCGGCGGCGGCTTCGGTAAGGACTTCGACACCAGCAAGCTGCGCTATCACCGCATAATATGCATGACCGATGCCGATGTCGACGGCTCGCATATACGCATACTGCTGCTGACATTCTTCTACCGCTACATGCGCCCGCTCATCGAAGAGGGCCACGTATACATAGCCATGCCCCCGCTTTACAAGGTGACTAAGCAAAAGCGCGAGTACTATGTATACGATGATCAGCAGCTAAACGACCTGCTGGAGCGCATAGGACGCGACCCCAAGCCCGACATACAGCGATACAAGGGCTTAGGCGAAATGAGCAGCAATCAGCTGTGGGAGACCACAATGGACCCCGCCACGCGTTCCATGTATCAGGTCAAGCTGTCCGACGCGATAAGCGCGGATCAGATGTTCGACTTGCTGATGGGCGACCGCGTGGAGCCGCGCCGCGGCTTTATCGAGGAAAACGCCAAGCTGGTGCTCAATCTGGATATCTAATATAAAATACGCATCGAGGTGACTCGACTTTGGATAACGATAACGAGAACAAGGACTCAAGACCCGCCGATGAGAACG
>CAYTOU010000089.1:1601-4486 GCA_964439295.1 uncultured Oscillospiraceae bacterium | reverse complement strand
GAGAATACGCCCAACAACGGCGAAGGCGCGTACGACAGCCACATGACCTGGCTGGAGCGCGATGACGAACAGCATCCCCAGTCGGACGGCACGCCCATGGGCGACAATAACCGCGGTCACCTGATGCCGCGCGATCTGGAGCAGGAGCTGCGCGAATCCTTCATAGCATACGCAATGGCGGTCATAGTCACGCGCGCGCTGCCCGATGTGCGCGACGGACTTAAGCCGGTACACAGGCGCATACTTTACGCGATGAACGAACTGGGCGTAACGCCCGACAAGCCCTTCCGTAAGAGCGCGCGTATCGTCGGTGATGTACTTGGTAAATATCACCCGCACGGCGACAGCGCCGTATACGACGCGATGGTGCGCCTGGCGCAGGACTTCTCCACGCGCTATCTGCTGGTTGAAGGTCAGGGCAACTTCGGTTCGGTCGACGGCGACGGCGCGGCGGCCATGCGTTACACCGAGGTACGCATGAGCAAGCTCACCATGGAAATGGTGCGCGACATAGATAAGCAGACCGTAGACTTCTACCCCAACTTCGATGAAACGCTGATGCAGCCCGCGGTTATGCCTTCCCGCTTCCCCAACTTGCTTGTTAACGGTTCGGCGGGCATAGCGGTCGGCATGTCGACAAACATTCCCCCGCACAACCTGGGAGAAACGATAGACGCGTGCGTATACATGCTGGATCACCCCAACGCGTCCACCGAGCAGCTGATGCAGTTCATAAAGGGTCCCGACTTCCCCACCGGCGGCATTATAATGGGCAAGGCCGGCATACACGAGGCCTACGCTACCGGTCGCGGCAAGATAGTCACACGCGCGCGCAGCGAGATAGAGCCCATGGCGCAGGGCAAGAGCCGCATTGTAGTGACCGAGATACCCTACATGGTCAATAAGGCGCGCCTGATCGAAAAGATAGCCGAGCTGGTACACGAAAAGCGCGTGGACGGCATAACCGATATACGCGATGAATCCGACCGTCATGGCATGCGCATAGTAATCGAGGTGCGCCGCGACGTAAACGCGAATGTAGTGCTCAATCAGCTGTATAAGCACACGCAATTGCAGGAAACCTTCGGCGTGAACATGCTGGCACTGGTTGACGGCACGCCCAAGATACTGTCGCTGAGGCAGGTAATACACTACTATCTGGAGCATCAGAAGGACGTAGTTACCCGCCGCACGCGCTTCGACCTGGACAAGGCGATGCAGCGCGCGCACATATTGGAAGGCTTGCTCACCGCGCTGGATCACATAGACGCGGTCATATCGCTGATACGCGCCAGCCGCACTGTGCAGGAGGCGCGCGAAGGCCTGATGAGTCAGTTCGGCCTAAGCGACAAGCAGGCGCAGGCCATACTGGACATGCGTTTCCAGCGCCTGACCGGCATGGAGCGTGATAAATTGCAGACCGAGTACGACGATCTGCAGTCCACTATAAACTACCTAAATACTGTACTAAGCGACGAAGGCATGCTGATTGGCATAATAAAGAACGAGATGCTTGAAATCAAGCAGAAGTACGCCGACGAGCGCCGCACCGAGATAACCGCATTGCCCGACGAAATCGACATGCTGGACATTATCCAGGAGGAAAACACGGTCGTAACGCTGACGCACTTCGGATACCTCAAGCGCACGGCGGTCAGCACCTACCACGCGCAGAAGCGCGGCGGCAAGGGCATACTGGGCGCCGGCACGCGCGACGAGGACTTCATGACCGGCATGTACGTGACCACGACGCACGAAACGCTGCTGTTCTTCACCAACCGCGGGCGCGTATATCAGCTCAAGTGCTACGAGATACCCGAGGCGGGCAGGCAGGCGCGCGGCACGGCCGTGGTAAACCTGCTGCAGCTTGAAGGCGGCGAGAGCGTGACCGCGATGCTGCCGCTGCCCAAGGACGCGGAGCTGACCGGCAAGTACCTTATCATGACCACCAAGCGCGGCGTAATCAAGCGCACGCCGATTGAGGAATTCGCCAACCTGCGCAAGAGCGGACTTATCGCGATAACCCCGCGCGATGATGACGAGCTGATAGGCGTTGCGCTGACCGACGGCAGCCGCGAGGTAATGCTGGGCACGCGCATGGGCATGGCGATACGCTTTGCCGAGAGCGATGCGCGCGCAATGGGACGCGCCGCACAGGGCGTAAAGGCCATCGAGCTGGACGAGGGCGACGAGGTTGTCGATATGTCGATAGTCGCCGAGGGCGAGCGCGTGCTGTCGATAAGCGAACTTGGCTACGGCAAGCGCACACCGATTGACGAATACCGCGTGCAGTCGCGCGGCGGCAAGGGCATACGCGCGATGAACCTGACCGAAAAGACCGGTAAGCTCGCGGGTCAGCTGCTTGTACGCGATGGCGAAGACATACTGATGATAACCGACGACGGTCAAATGATACGCACGCCTGTCAACGCGATAAGCGAGCAGGGCCGCAACACGCAGGGCGTACGCCTGATGAAGGTCGCGGAGAACTGCCACATAGTATGCGTGGCGCGCGCCGAGAGCGAGCCCGAAGAGCCCGACGACGGCGAGCCGACGCCGGATACCAACGCCCCGCAGGGCGGCGAAAACGCTACAGCCGAAAAGGAAGTATTCATAGATGAGGCGCCGCGCGTAAGCATGACCGATTCCATGGATATGGGCGATGCCGCCGAGAAGGTCCGTAGCCTTGCCGATGAGCTGATAAGCGAAGAGGAAGCTAAGGACGAGGGCGACGATGTCTGAGGTGGATTGAGTAGGTAGGTTGCTTTTTTACAGTGCTGTTTCTTTTTTAGGAACGGCACTGTTTTTTTGTTTGTTTTAGCTGTTGGCGGTTAGCTGTTGGCTGTTAGCTTTAGTTAGAATGAGGGGTTACGGCGTAGCCTTTC
>CAYTOU010000089.1:0-1501 GCA_964439295.1 uncultured Oscillospiraceae bacterium | reverse complement strand
GTTAGCTGTTGGCTGTTAGCTTTAGTTAGAATGAGGGGTTACGGCGTAGCCTTTCATTCTAACTTGGACTAGTCACTCGCCTACTAGTCACTATGATCAGTGGGCAGTGATTAGATTGAATTAGTATGCGGGGTACGCGGGGAGCTGTTAGCCGTTAGCTGTTGGCTGTTAGCTTTAGTTAGAATGAGGGGTTACGGCGTAGCCTTTCATTCTAACTTGGACTAGTCACTCACCTACTAGTCACTAGTCACTAGTACGCATATTTATGCATGTTGGTTTCAAGACATTTGTAATTGATTTTGTAATTCGAATGTGGAAGATGTGGATATTTTCGAATTTCGGTGTGGATTGATTTGGCGAAGATGTGCACAGTTTTAAGGTGCGCGGTGCGTTCGCGGTGGGTTTTTTCGGTGGACGTTGGTCAGTGAGCAGTGGTTAGTGGGCAGTGGTTATTTGGCAGTTGTCAGTGAGCAGTGTACAGTGGGCAGTTTGAGTTAGTATGATGGGATACGGTTGTGCTTGGCGGTATGGATTTGGGGTGATTTTGGCACGGTAAAATCAGGATGGACTTGCAGGAAGGATTTTTAAGCTGTTAGCGGTTAGCCGTTAGCTGTTAGCTTTAGTTAGTTGTGCGGGCGGTGAAAGAGGGACTAGGGAACAGGGATTAGGGATTAGGTTGAGTTAGTTTGCTGCGTTGCGTTTATGATGGTGGTGTTCCCCTATTGCACATTCTTCTTTGAATTGTGAAGGCTCTTGATTGCTTTTATCGATGGTAATGTATGCTTGGGAAGACATTCGGACAGCCTGTTATGTGGCTTTAGATGCTATTCTAATGCGTTCGCTTGTGTTGTTGGTTGCACGTATGTAGTTCTTTTGATATGCGCTGTAAGGCTTTAGAAGGCTTTCTCAGGCGTTTTTAGGTTTGATTGGAGTTATTGATCGCTTTGGTGATTTGGTGGCGTTGTGGGGCGTTTTGAGGGCATTTCTTGCGTTGGTGTGTGTGGGGTGATGTTAGTTGCTTGCTTGAGTTAGTGTGCGGGGTGTGAGTGGTCAGTGGGCAGTGATTAGTGGTCAGTTTGAGTTTGTTTGCGGGCGCGTGGGCGCGCCAGTTGTTAGCCGTTAGCGGTTAGCGGTTAGCTTTAAGTTAGTGTGCAAGATACTTTTCAAAACTAATATTCTATGCCCGTTTCAAGCTTCACGTACCTTAGTGACGCTATACCGAGTTAGAATGCAAAGTCGCTCAGCAATTCTAACTCAACCTAACAGCTAACCGCTAACGGCTAACAGCTCTTCCCATATATGGTGGGGCGTGAACAGATTCTGCCGAGTCTATATTGAGCCGCCGAACGGGTTCGGCGGTGAACATCCGCGGGGGAATCGCACTACACGAAACAAATCCCATTCGCGGAGACCCGAAACAAGCAAGATAACGAATCGCGGTGAGTGATACCGCACCGAAATAAAAAAACGCCGCTGGCTCATAGCGAGACCAGCAGCGAAA
>CAYTOU010000088.1:0-9424 GCA_964439295.1 uncultured Oscillospiraceae bacterium | reverse complement strand
ACATACAGGCGCAGACCCGAAATGCTTGATTCTATTGAGCTGGATAAGAAGGACAAAAAGTTCCTAAGCGAGCTTAAATCGCGCGATGCACAGCAAAGCGCATCCACCGAAAACAGCGAGGCTGTGGATAAAGTACAAACCGAATAGAGTCGAGAGGTGCTTACATGGACGTTGGTGCATACATATGGCCGGCATACACGGGCGCGGATGGGCGCAGCCGCATATTCTGGCCAAACGGTGAAGGCGAATGGCAGACTGTGCGCTCGGCTCTGCCTAAGTTCCCGGGGCATAGACTGCCGCGCGTGCCGCTACTTGGCTATCAGGACGAGGCAGACCCCTGCGTTATGGCGCAGCAGATAGACATTGCGCTCAGCCACGGCGTCAATACGTTCATATACGACTGGTACTGGTATGACGGACTGCCCTATCTGGAAAATTGCTTAAACGATGGCTTCCTTAAAGCCGAAAACCGCGCCGACATGAAGTTCTACCTCATGTGGGCAAATCACGATGTCAATTACACATGGGATAAGCGCCAGTCGGATACGCAAAGTGCCGTCCTGTGGCAGGGCAGGCAGAGCCGTGAGGAGTTCATACGCATATCCGAGCGCTGGATGGAAAAGTACTTCGCACTGCCCAACTACTACACGTTTGACGGCTGCCCGGTGCTGATGATATACGATGTGGATAACCTGGTGCGCGGCTTGGGCAGCGTGCGTGCGGCGCGCGGGGCGCTTGACGACTTTAGACGCCGCGCGGTGTGCGCCGGGTTTAAGGGCGTACATCTGCAGATGGTGCTGTGGTCGGATGGCGTGCATGACCTAAGCGGCGTGGACGGCACGCATATGAATTCGTTTGAGCTGGCGCGCTCTTTGGGCTTTGACAGCCTGACCAATTACCAGTTTGTGCACTTTGTCGACATAGACCGCGACTACTCGGATGTTATGCGCGATGTCGAAAAGAAGTGGGAGAGTTTTTCAAAGTCGGGCATAGCCTACTGGCCGCATGTGTCGATAGGCTGGGACAATAACCCGCGCTTTAATACTCTGCGTAAAGGCATTATGCGAAATAATACGCCTTATGAGTTTGGCAAGGCGCTTGAAAAGGCCAAACTGCTTGCGCAAAACACCGGCGCGCCCATGGTCACGATAAACAGCTGGAACGAGTGGACAGAGATGAGCTATCTATTGCCTGACGACGTAAACGGATACGGCTATCTTGACGAGGTCAAGCGCGTGTTCGGCGGTCGGTAAGTCGCCCGACTCGGTCAATTTAGCCCGAATTTTACTTGCAGGTTAAGGCCGCATATGGTATAATAGGCTTTGTGACACGGACGGTCCTCTGGCGACAATCAGTCGTAAACGAACGTCTATGAGGGAAGGAGGAAACAAGAAAATGAATGAGATAATCCGTTCGATCGAGAGCGCTCAGCTCCGCACCGATATTCCCGAGTTTCGCGTGGGCGATACCCTGCGCGTACAGGTAAAGGTTGTTGAAGGTTCCCGCGAGCGTCTGCAGGCTTTTGAAGGCGTTTGCATAGCCCGCCGCAACGGTTCCTGCCGTGAAACGTTCACCGTACGTCGTACTTCTTACGGCATCGGCGTAGAGCGTACTTTCCCGGTACACAGCCCCCGCGTGGATTCCATTACGGTTATTCGCCGCGGTAAGGTTCGCCGTGCAAAGCTGTATTACCTGCGTTCGCTGTCTGGCAAGGCTGCCAAGATCAAGGAGCGCTAATAGAGCAACTGAGCCGCGATTTATCGCGGCTTTCTTTTTTTGCCCGCAAGCATAGTAGCGGTGAAAGCGAGTGAAGCAAAATGAACATACAATGGTATCCCGGTCATATGGCCAAGGCTCGGCGTCTGCTGGGCGATCAACTTAAGCGCGTGGACATAGCCGTGGAGCTATGCGATGCGCGCGCCCCGCTTGCCACGCGCAATCCCGAGCTGGATAGACTGTGCGCGGGCAAAAAGCGGCTGCTCGTACTGAATAAGGCCGACCTGGCCGATGAGCGCGTGACGCGCGATTGGATAAAGTACTTCCGCGATAAGGGCATTACCGCGGTCGCCTTCCGCTCCAATACGGGCAAGCCCCGCGACGTGCTGGCACCGCTGGAGAGCCTGACATCGGCAGAGGTTAAGCGCATGAAGGAGCGCGGGGTCAATAAGACCGTGCGCGGCATGGTTATAGGCATACCCAACGTGGGCAAGTCCACATTCATAAACCGCCTATACGGTTCGGCGATAGTCAAGGCCGCCGACCGCCCGGGCGTGACCCGCGCCAATCAGTGGGTCAAGGTGGGGCAGTATCTGGAAATGCTGGATACGCCCGGCATGCTCTGGCCAAAACTCAGCGACCAGGAAGGCGCGCTTCTGCTGGCTTTCCTGGGCACGATACGCGACCAGATTACCGATCAGGAAGGTCTAAGCATTAAGCTGCTCGACAGGCTTATAGAATTGGCGCCCGAAGAAACCGCGGCGCGATTCCACATAGCCGCCGATACCGACAAGCGCGGTCCTGACCTGCTGGACGAGGTGTGCCGCGGGCGCGGCTTTTTGCTAAGCGGCGGCAGGTTCAATACCGAGCGCGGCGCATCGGTTGTGCTGGACGAATACCGCGCGGGCAAGGTGGCGCGCCTAACCTGGCAACGCCCCTAAAGGAGGCACAATATGGCTGCATCCAAAGAAAAGGGAATGTCCGCGCTGGAAATCAAGCGCCGCGCGCGCATGGAAGAGTTGCTCAATACCGAGCGCGCATGGTGGAGTCAGGGCATGACCGTGGCCGGCATGGACGAGGTAGGGCGCGGTCCGCTGGCAGGGCCGGTTGTCACCGCGTGCGTGATGATACCTGAGGCTAACGTCATACCCGGCGTGGACGATTCAAAGAAGCTCAGCGAGCATCGCCGCGAGCAGCTTTCGCCGCTGCTTATTGAAAGCGCGACATATGTCTCGATAGGCAGTGCATCGCCCGAGCGCATTGACGAAATAAACATACTTGAGGCCACGCGCGAGGCCATGAACGAGGCGGCGCGCGGCTGTCCGTGCGACGTGCTGTTGGTCGACGCTATGACCGGACTCAACACCGCGTGCCGCACCGAGGCGATAATACACGGCGACGCACTCAGCTACATGATAGCGGCGGCATCCATTATCGCAAAGGTGCACCGTGACAGCATTATGATCGAGATGGATAAGCTGTACCCCGAATACGGCTTTGCGCGCAATAAGGGCTACGGCACCGCCGAGCATATCGAGGCGATTAAGAAATACGGACCCTGCCCGATACACAGGCGCAGTTTTATATCAAAATGGCTGTAAAGGACGAAAGCACGGTCGCGCGCGGGCGCAAAGCCGAACAGCTTACCGCGCAGTGGTACGCGGAGCAGGGCGCGCAGGTACTGTGCATGAACTACCGCATACGCGGCGGCGAGATAGACTTAATCGTGCGCGATGAAGGCTGCATTGCCTTTGTCGAGGTCAAGATGCGCGCATCCAATGCATACGGCACGCCGGCGGAGGCAGTCACGCCCGCCAAGCGGCGCCTTATATGCCGCGCCGCGCTCAGGTACGCACAGGAAAACGGGCTTATGGACGAATACATGCGCTTTGACGTGGCGGGCGTATATGACGGTCACGTCAGCGTATATAAAAACGCATTCGACTTTGTCGAGTGATTCATTTGCGGCGGCATTTTGACAAAATGCGTTCGATTTGTCAAAAGCCGCCGCATTGTTCGCATTATGCGGATAAACTGAACGTAAAGCGGTTGAAATAGACACGTTTTGCGTCTATCATAATATTATCGCTTATTGTAAGGAGATGCAACGCAATATGAACAAGCGCCATGCGCCGCTTATCATTGCTTTGGCATTGGCACTGGTACTTAGCCTGTGGCCACTGATGGCTCTGGGCGATGAAGAGAGTACCGGGGGAGAAAACCTTCTGACCAACAGCAGCTTTGAGGAGCTGGACGATAACGGCATGCCCGTGGGCTGGTCAAAGGACATGTACGTCTGGGACGATGGCGTATCCATGTTCGATGTAATCGAGGGGGATGCGCACACCGGCAACTACTGCGTGCGCATACGCTCGTACAGCGAAAACGATGCGCGCTTTATACAGACCGTCGATTGTAAGCCCTCAACGATGTACCGCCTAAGCGGCTGGGCACGCGTCAGCGACGTGGCAGAGGACGTCGTGGGCGCGAATCTGTCCATCGAAAACGCATTCAGCTCGACCAACATATTGACAGGTACGTCCGCCGATGGCGAATGGACGTATCTGGAGCTGTACGGCTATACCGGCGCGGATCAGACTTCGCTGACCGTAATGGTGCGTTTGGGCTTTTACGGCAGCACTGTGACCGGCACGGCTATGTTTGACGACATATCGCTGGAGGAAGTCACCGAGGTGCCCGCCGGTGCCAATTTCGGTCTGCTCTATCAGGACACGACAACCGATACCGATGACACCGAAACCGATACAACTGAGGTATCGGAAGACCATACCATGCTAATTATGCTTATCGCGCTGGCGTTCGCGGTGCTTACTGCCGCTGCGCTTATTTGCCGCGAGCGCGGAAAGCTGCCTTCACTTGCGCCCGATGGCGGCGAACAGGCCATACTGTCGTCGCTGCTTGCCGTGGCGTTTATACTGCGTCTGGTGCTGGCCGCGGTCATACAGGGCTATCCCAACGACATTGCCTGCTGGCAAGGCTGGGGCAGCCGCATTATGGAGAGCGGCACATGGGGCTTCTACGAAAGCGGCTGGTGCGACTATCCGCCGGCATACATGTACGTGCTGGGACTGCTGGACGGCTTAAGCAATCTGGTCAATGCGCAGTACGGCTCGGCGCTTTCTCTGGTAATAGTCAAGCTGCCCGCGATGCTGTGCGATCTGGTTTCCGCGGCGCTGCTGTACAAGTGGCTCAAGCGCGAAAAGGTGCGCGGCGGACTTGCGATGTGGGTGGCGGTATTCTATCTGTTTAACCCGGCAACGATATGCGACAGCGCTGCCTGGGGTCAGATAGACTCCGTGTTCACGCTTATGGTTGTCGGCGCGGTGTATCTGTGCGTGCAGGGCAATTGGATGTGGGCACTGCCGCTGTATATCGTCAGCGCGCTGGTAAAGCCGCAGACGCTCATGCTGGCGCCCATCGCACTCATCGTACTGATAACCGAAATAGTGCGCGCCGGCATAAACCGCCCCGAAACTGTAAAGAAGATACTTGCCGGTCTTGCGATTTCGCTTGCGGCGGCAATAGTGATAATTGTACCCTTCTGGGGCGGGCAGAGCTGGAACTGGCTCATCGCAAAGTACACCGAAACCCTGTCCTCGTACAACTACGCCACAATAAACGCGATGAACCTGTACGAGATATTCGACCTCAACTGGCAGGACGCGTCGGTTACCCTTATGGGCATACCGACAAGCGTATGGGGCTACATATTCATGGCAGTCGCCATTGCCTACAGCGGCTTTATGTACGTCAAGGCGAAGGATCGCCGCGTAATGCCGCTTGCCTGCGCGATACTGGTCATGATACTGTTTACCTTCTCCACAAAGATGCACGAGCGCTACGCCTTCCCGGCGATTATGCTGCTGGCTACGGCATATGTGCTGCTTAAGGACAAGCGGCTCATGTACTCGGCGCTTGTTTTGAGCCTGACTCAGTTTATCAACATGGCGCTGGTTCTGCAGAGTCAGCACCTGCAGTCCTCTCAGCAGGCGATAAACGTATTCGTATCGGTTCTGAATGTTGCGCTGACCATATACACATGCATATACGCGTGGGATATATGCGTGGGCGGAAATGCAAGCGTATTTAGCGACAAGGCAACTCAAGCAACGGCGCATAAGCCCGAACTCGACCTTATCGACAAGCGCACCGATATGATGAAGCGCCTATCCGGCAAGAGCGATTACCGCATTGGCATGAAGAAGCCGGACTGGATAATCGTGAGCGCGATTACCGTGGTATACGCCGTAATTGCCTTTACGGGTCTGGGCACGATGAGCGCGCCGCAGACCGAGTGGCGATCCTCGCTGCCCGGTGAAACCGTGACAATCGATCTGGGCGAGGAGCGCACGTTCGACTTCACGTACTACGGCGGCATATGCGACTCCACATTCACGGTCGAATTCTCAAGCGATGGCGAGACGTGGACAGAGCCGGGCACTGCGGACTACCGCCAGGGCAAGATATTCCAGTGGCTGTGGTATCGCGAGTGCATCGAAACCGATGACGGCACGTATCAGGCGCTGGTAAACGGCTATCCCAAGAACACCGCGCGCTATATACGCCTGACGTTTGAGTCGGCGGGCTTTAAGATGCGCGAGATAGGCTTCCTTGACGAAAACGGCGAGTGCTATCCGATAGCGGGCATTACGTCGAGCGGCGGCGATGCCTATACCGCCGACGATCCCAACAAGATGATAGACGAGCAGGACACCGTGCCCGCCGAGCCCAGCTACTACAACAGCATGATATTCGACGAGATATATCATGCGCGCACCGCGTACGAGCATCTGAACGGTCTGCATACATACGAATGGACGCACCCGCCGCTCGGCAAGGTGCTCATGATGATAGGCATTGCGATATTCGGCATGTGCCCGTTCGGCTGGCGCTTTATGGGTACATTGATGGGTGTACTGATGGTGCCGGTTATGTACCTACTGACAAAGCAGCTGTTTAAGCGGCGCGATCTGTCGGTATTTACGACGGTGCTACTGACATTCGACTTCATGCACTTTACGCAGACGCGCCTGGCGACAATCGACTCGTACAGCGTGTTCTTCATAATGGTAATGTACCTGTTTATGTTCAGGTATATGCAGATGTCGTTCTACCGCGATGGGCTTAAGAAGACGCTTGTGCCCTTGGGTCTTAGCGGCATATTCATGGGCATAGGCTGCGCGACAAAGTGGATATGCATATACGCCGGCGCGGGACTTGCCGTACTGTTCTTTGCGACGATGTACATGCGCTTTAACGAATACTGCTTTGCGCGCAAACAGCTGGGGCGCATCAAGCACATGACCGATGAGGCAAAGCCGTACGTGTTCGCGCGCGACCACTTTGCAAAGTACTTGATTGCGACGCTCGCGTTCTGCTGCGTGTTCTTCGTTGCGATACCGCTGGTGATATACTACCTGTCCTACTACTGGCAGTTGACACCGGATGGCGATTTCAATGTGCAGAGCGTAATCAACCTGCAAAAGAGCATATTCAGCTATCACTCCGGACTTACCAACGACAGCCATCCGTTCCGCGCGGCGTGGTATACATGGCCCTTCATACTCAAGCCCATGTATTACTACTCGGGACGCGAGTTTATGGAGAGCGGCACGCTCAGCATAATATGGTGCATGGGCAACCCGGCGGTATGGTATTCCATGCTGGTGGGCATGGTGTTTACCATGGTCATATGCATAAAGGAAAAGCTGCGCGACCGCAAAAAGCTAATCGTAATCGCCAGCTTCCTTGCGCAGTATCTGCCGTGGGTGCTGGTACCGCGCTCCATGTACATATACCACTACTTCGCAAGCATACCGTTTATGATAATGAGCCTGTGCTTTGTGGTGAAGTACTTTGAAAAGTCGCACCCGCGCGCCATTAAGGTCGTGGGCATTGCGCTAATGGCACTGGCGGTGGGCATGTTCGTACTGTTCTACCCGGTAATGTCGGGCGTACCGTGCTCGCAATCGCTGGTAACATTCCTAAACTCCCTGGGTCCGTGGAACCTGTACTAAACATAAAAAAATCGCGGGGCTGCATCAACACGATGCAGCCCCGCATATTTTTATTTAGAATTGAGTCGAGTCAAGAATGAGGAGTTAGGGATTAAAGTAATCCTCGCCGTAGCCCCGCACTCTAACTCAAACTGCCCACTGCCCACTAATCACTGCCCACTCATCACGCCGCTTCGGCAGGGAACATAGCCATCTTCTTGCGGTAGCTATAGCGGAAGTAGATTATCTCTGCCACCGCGGTAATTGTCCACGAGAATATGTACAGCAGGTACAGCGACATTATCGTATGGAAGTACGCGAACACAGTGCATACCCAAATCACGCGGAACACGCATGCGCCCATTATCACTATTGCGGTAGGCACGGCGCTTTTGCCAATGCCGCGCGACGCGGATATTGTGCAGTCCATGAATGCCGAGAATGCGTACGAAAAGCCCATTACCCACAGCCTATCCATGCCCATTTCAACGACATCCGGGTCGGTGGTAAAGATCATCAAAAACTTATCGCCGAACAGCAGTAGCGCGCCGCCCAACAGTGCGCCTATGCCAAATGAGTACGCCAGGCTTATATAGTAGCTGTTTATAACGCGCTTACGGTTGCCCGCGCCGAAATTCTGGCTCATGAAGCTGGAGCATGCGGTATAGAATGCCGCCATGACGTCATACACGAGCGCGTCCGCGTTTGCCGCGGCGGAGTTGCCCTCGACCACGACAGCGGGGAAGGTATTGACGCTGGCCTGAATGAACAGATTTGCTATTTGGAATATGGCGTTTTGCAGTCCTGCGGGCAGGCTAAGCGACAGCACGAACCTTGCCTTTTCACGCGTTATGCGCAGCTTATTTATGTGCAGCGCATACGAATCATTTGTTTTTACGAGAAGCCTTACAATCAGCACGGCGGACATATACTGCGACACTGCGCTTGCGATTGCGACGCCCGCCACGCTCAACTTACACACGATTACGAAGAACAGATTGAGTATTACGTTTACTACGCCCGCGACGACCATTATTATAAGCGGTCTACGCGTATCGCCCGCGGCGCTCAGAACGGCATTACCGAAGTTATACACGGACAATGCGGGCATACCTAAAAAATAAATTTGCAGGTACAGTATGGCCCCGTCAATCAATTCATCCTTAGTGCCCAGCAGTTGCATCATGGGTCGAGCGCCCAGCACGCCTATCAGCAACGCTATTACGCCTATTATCAGGCACAGCAGCGCGGATGTATGCACTGTTTCGCTTACATCCTTATAGCTTTTGCAGCCCAGGTATCTTGCCACGGTTACGTTTATGCCGCTTCCTATGCCTATCAAAAAGCCTGTGAACAGTGTGACCAATATCGACGTCGAACCCACCGAGCCCAGCGCGTGCGAACCGGCAAACCGTCCCACGACAGCTATGTCGGACATGTTAAACAGCACCTGCAACACGTTCGACAGCATCAGCGGTATGCTGAACAAGAGTATATTTCGGCTCAGTGAGCCGCTCGTCAGCGTGATCTTTTGTTGGCTATTCATATCAAAAACGCCGCTCCCGAAATTGAAATAATGCGCGCCATTCTTCTTTGAACGACGCGCGTGCATTATACACCCAAAGTATTATGCGGAAAACACATGTGTGGTTTATTTATTGTGTCAGGGGCGGCGGCGATTAGCTGTTAGC
>CAYTOU010000087.1:0-9427 GCA_964439295.1 uncultured Oscillospiraceae bacterium | reverse complement strand
TTTGCATTCTAACTCAACACTGCGCAACTAAGGCACACAAAGCATGAACCAAGCAGTAGAATATTAGTCCTGAAAAGCCCCCCCCGCACACTAACTAAAGCTAACAGCTAACAGCTCCCCCCGCTACAATTGACACGTCGCTTGCATACTGCTATAATTTCTTTATAATACAACGCAAAACTGGAGGCCATATGTTCGGACGCAAGAAGAAGGATGCCGCGCCGCAGCGGGCGCGCATTACCGCATCGCCGCAGCGCATATGCGTTTATGGGGCGGATGGCGTGCTTTATGACGGCGCTTTGACCGCGCTCAATCTACCCGAAAAGCTTATTATCGAACTTAGCATAGAGTTCTTTGACGATCCCGAGCCCTGCCAGATACATCGCGGCGCGGTCATGCGGCGGGTGTTTATGGAACTCAGCGAGGTATTGGGCGAAAATTCCGAAACGGCGGCGTCCGACCTGCCCGACGCGGCGCGCAGGTATCTATGCGGATACGAAAACATCGCGCGCGTGCGCATGTATCGCGAGGAGGCGGGCGCATGAAGTTTAGGCGGTTGTTTGCGGCTTTGCTCATCGCCGCGCTTGCGCTTTTGCCCATATGCGCGCTTGCCGAGGGCGACGCCGTAGACGAATTGGAAGCGGCGGCGGCCGAGAAGCCGCTACTACTATACTTCTTCGAAAACTACTGCGACGCGTGCAAGCCCGAAGAGGAGTTCGCCGAATCGTTCAGCGGCTTGACCGGGCACAGCATAAGCGAGTACCGCTGCCGATACTATAACGTCCGGCGCGAAAGCGACCGCGCGGCGTACGAGCAGGCGATAATCGACTATAACATACCCGAGGACGAGCAACTTTTGCCCATGGCGATAGTGGACGGCGTGGTATACGCGGGCACTTCCAAGATAACAAGCGCGATGCCGGCGGCGTTTACCGAAAACGAGTCCACCGACAGCGTGATTTACTACCTCTACTCCCCCTCATGCGAAAGCTGTGCGCAGGCCAAAGAGGTGCTTGACGCGCTGCCCGAGAGCACGACCGTCACGCGCGGCACGTACGAGTTCGAGTCGAGTATACAGATTATCCGCATAAATATTTACGAGCAGCCGGGCGTTGCGCAGGCGCTATTCGAGCGGTACGATGTGCCCGAGGACAAGCAGACCACGCCCATAGTATTCCTACGTGAAAAGTACCTAAGCGGTGCGGACAGCATAAGCCGCATACTATCGTTCTACATAGCCAACGCCGAGGCAGTGGGCACGGCGCTGCTGGACGCCGATACGGAATCGAGCGCCGCAACCGCGACGCTTACATGGGCGGGCACGTTTACCGCCGGACTTGTGGCGGGATTCAATCCATGCGCATTAAGCATGCTGCTCTTCTTTTTGACGCTGCTTTTGCCTATGGGCGACCACGCGGGACGGTACGCGGCGATCTACCTTATAAGCAAGTTTATTATGTACATGCTGATTGGCACGGTGCTTCTGACCGCGTTTTCGGCGTGGAACCCGACATGGCTGCCGCTCGTGGCAAAGATACTCCTGACCGCGATAGGCACTGTGCTTGTCATAATGAACCTGATGGACGCGCGCGCCGCGCACCGCGAGAAGTACGGCGACATAAAGAACCAACTGCCGCGCGGCATACGGCACTTCTTGCACGAGCGCATAAAGCGTGCGCTTGAGCATCCGGGTCACGGGCTAATACCGTCGATAATACTGCTGGGGCTCATTGTCGCCTCGTCCGAGTTCCTGTGCTCGGGTCAGTTGTACCTGGCGACGCTGACCGCCGGGCTGGAGATGGGCATTGAGTATGTGCGGCAGCTACTCATGCTGGTGCTATTCTGCGTGGCGTTCCTGCTGCCCTCGATAGTTTTGACCGTGCTGGTCATACGCGGGCGCGACATGTTCGGCCTAAGCGACGCGGTACTGCGCCGCATGCCGCTTATTAAGCTGGCGACCGCTATCGTGATGGCGGCGATAATCGTCATCGCGTGGATACTTTAAAAAGATCATATCGACCTACAATTGCGCCTTTTTGACAGCACGCACTTTTCACGCGCACGCTATCAAAAAGGCGGCTTTATCTGATATAATATTATGCAGCGATTTTTTGAAAACAATGCTATTCCGAGGAGTGTGTATAAGGCGCAATGGCAATGCTTGAATTCGACGACCAGTTTACTATGTTCGACATAACGCCGCTTGAAAATCTGTTCATAGACGAATACATGCTGCGCGCGCCGGGCGACTTTGTCAAGGTGTACATATACGCACTGCGCCAATGCTACCATCCGCCGCGGGACAACGACTACGAGCGCATGGCCCGCGCGCTATGCATGGAGCCCGACGATGTGAAGAACGCATTCACATACTGGGAGCGGCAGGGGCTTGTGCGCCGCATAAGCGACAACCCGCCCACATACCGCTTCTTTAATCTAAAGGCCAACCTTATGAACCAGCAGACGCAGGACGACGGGCTATACCGCTACCGCCACTTCAACGACCGCGTGCAGGGTATGTTCCCGCCCGGGCGACTGCTGCACGAAAGCGACACGAAGTACCTATACGACTGGATGGAGGTATACAAGCTCCCGGAAAGCGTGGTACTGATACTGGTCGAATACCTAATCAAAAAGCGCGGACCGCATGTGCGGTTTGCGTCATGCGACAAGATTGCGCGCGAGTGGGCGGACAAGGGCATAAACACGCCCGAAGCCGCGCGCGAGGAAGTGCGCTTCACCACCGAGTCGTTCCAGCTGACGCGCAAGGTGCTGCAGCGGCTGGGCATACAGTCGGCGCCCACGCCGGATCAGGAGCGCATGTACGCCACATGGCTGGACATGGGATTTGACCACGCCGCCATACTGGAGTGCTGCAAGCAGACCGCGACCGCGCGCACGCCCAACATGGGATACTTAGACAGCATAATACGCTCCATGCACGAGCGCGGACTGCACACGGCGGGCGAGATTTCCGGCTATACCGAAAGCTACCGCGACGGCATGGCGCACATGCGCGAGGTGTTCAAGGCGCTGGGGCAGCCCGTTCCCATGGGCGCGCCCGGCATGCTGGACACATACCGCCAATGGCAGGGCATGGGCTTTAGCGATGAGTCCATATTGATAACCGCGCGCTCGCTAAACCGCATGGGTTCGGGCACGTTTGAGCTACTCGACAAGGCACTGCGCCGCATGAAGGACGAGGGCGTGACCGAGGAAAGCGCGGTCAACAAGTACTACGACGAAATATTCACGTACTGCGACATATGCGACGCGGTACTGGAGCGGCTGGCACTTACGCGCCGCGCCACGCCGGGCGACCGCGAATCGGTCAAGCGCTGGCTGAACGACTACGCGATGAGTTACGACATGATAATGCTGGCCGCCGACCGCTCGCGCGACGCCACCGGGCAGAAGATGGCGTACATGGAGGGCATACTGCACGCGTGGTACGAGCGCGACATACTTACGCCCGATCAGGTGCGCCAAAGCGACAGTCAGCGCCGCGCAGCCACGCCTTCGTATGCAAATGCATCGCAGTCAAATCAAACCGCGCGCCCCAGCGCCGCCACGGGCTATACCCAGCACGTCTATGCGCAAGGCGAGCTCAACCGCGTATATACCGACATAATGAACGGAGATGGTGAGTAATGGCCGGCGATGTAAGGCAGAGTGTGCGCCGCGAGTTTGATAGACTCCTCGCCCAGGAGCAGCGCGAGCGCGATGCGCGCGTGGACGACGCCTGCAAACGCGACGGCGCGATAAGGGATCTTCTGCATCAGCGCACGCTTACCATGACAAATGCCTATGCGCAGGCGCTTTCGGAGCACCGCGCGCCCGACCGCGACGCCATACGCCGCGAATACACGCGCATAGATGGCGAAATCGCGTCACGCCTTAAGGCGCTTGGACTGCCCAAGGATTATCTTGAAATGCATTACCGCTGCGAAAAGTGCCGGGATCTGGGGTACATAGGCGATGCCGGACGGCACGACTGCGAATGCTTCCGCGCGCGGCTGGACGAGGAAAAGCGCAAGCGCGCGCGCCTTGACATGGCGGGCGACGACACGTTTGACAAGTTCCGCGCGGACATATTCACCGATGCGTCGCTGCCCGGGCTTGGGTACTCTCAGCGCAGTTTCATGCTGCGCGCGCGCAAGCTGTGCGAGGACTACTGCGCCGAGTTTCCGAATAACCGCCGCCGCAATCTGATATTCACCGGCGCGCCGGGCTTAGGCAAGACGTTCCTGCTCAACTGCATGGCAAACGAGCTATACGCGCGCGGCGTGGGCGTGAGCTATCTGACCGCGTACCGCATGCAGGGCGCTATGCGCGAAAGCTTTCTCGATATTAATCCCGAACCGTTTAACCTGATGATAGATGCAGAATTGCTCATGATAGACGATCTGGGCAGTGAACCCATATACCGCAATGTAACAATCGAAATGCTGTTTACGCTGCTCAATGAGCGCATGCGCATGGGCAAGCATACGATAATAGCGACCAACCTATCGGTTGAAGAGATGCAAGCGCGCTACGGCGACAGGGTATCATCGCGCCTGCTCGACACCGCGACGACAATGGTAATCGGATTCGTGGGCGACGATGTACGCACGCGCCGCAAGGCTTAGGAGTGATTGTGATATGGATACATCATATGAGCGCATGGAATTTTTAACCCTGCTCAGCAGTAAATACCCGACCGAGCGCGACGCGGCCGCGGAGCTGATACGCCGCAGAGCAATACTGCGCCTGCCCAAGGGCACGGAGCACTTTCTATCCGACATACACGGCGAGCATGCGGCGTTTTTGCACATACTGCGCAACGCCAGCGGCGTTATAAAGGGCAAGATAAGCGACCTGTACCGCGATATACTGCCCTCGCACGAGCGCGACATGCTATGCACGCTTATATACTACCCCGAGGAAAAACTGCGCCTGCTCAAGCGTCAGAATGTAGTGACCGCCGAGTGGTACCGCATTACAATACTGCGCATGGTCGAGGTCGCGCGCTCAATCGCGGTCAAGTACACGCGCGCGCATGTGCGCAAGGCAATGCCCGACGACTTCGGTCAATTGCTCGAGGAGCTTCTACTGCGCGACGACGAGCACGACAAGCTGGCGTACTATTCCGAATTGCTTGACGCGATAATCGAAAGCAATCAGGGCGACGCGGTCATAATAGAATTGAGCCGCATGATACAATACCTGGCGATAGACCGACTGCACATAATCGGCGACATATTCGACCGTGGTCCGCGCCCCGACCTGATAATGGACGCGCTCATCAACCACCACAATGTGGACATACAGTGGGGCAACCACGACATAGTATGGATGGGCGCGGCGGCGGGCTCCAAGGTATGCGTGATGCAGGTGCTTGTGACGCAGGTCAAGTACGGCAATCTTACATCTCTTGAGCAGGGCTACGGCATATCGCTGCGCATGCTGTCCACATTCGCCGACACGGTATACGCGGGCGACCCGTGCGTGGGCTTTTTGCCGCGTCAGGTCGAGATGGAGGATGACGAGGACGACATGGAGCTGGCGCGCATGCATAAGGCGGCCGCCGTGCTCATGTTTAAGCTGGAAGGGCAATTGCTTAAGCGCCATCCAGAATACGGCATGGACTCGCGCTTGCTCCTTGACAAAATAGACTACGAGCGCGGCACGATTACGATAGGCGAAAACGAGTACAAACTGCGCTCCTGCCGCTTCCCGACAATCGACCCCAATGACCCCTACGCGCTGACCGACGCGGAAAACGAGGTCGTCGAGCGCATGGTCGCGGCGTTCGCGCATTCGGATAAGCTGCAGCAGCACGTGCGCTTCCTGCTTTCGGCGGGCAGCATGTACCTGTGCTTTAACGGCAACCTCCTGTACCACGGTTGCGTACCTATGAACGACGACGGCACGCTCATGCCGCTGCCGCTGGACATGGGCGACGGGCAGTTCCCGATGGGGCGCGAGGCGCTGGACTGTGCCGAGCGCACCGTGCGTCAGGGCTACTTCGCGCGCAGTGACACGCACGCGCGCATTTCGGGTCAGGATTTCATGTGGTATCTGTGGTGCGGTCCCGCCTCTCCCCTATTCGGCAAGTCGGGCATGACCACATTCGAGCGGTACTTCATAGAGGATCAGAGCACCTGGACAGAGGTCAAAAACGCGTACTATGCCCTGATCGAACATGAGGACACCGCAAAGCGCATACTTAAGGCGTTCGGTCTGGACCCCGAGCGCGGGCACATAATAAACGGACATGTACCCGTCAAGGTATCGCGCGGCGAAAGTCCTGTGCGCGCGGGCGGGCGGCTGCTGGTAATAGACGGCGGACTGTCGCGCGCGTATCAGAGCGTGACCGGCATAGCGGGCTATACGCTCATATTCTCGTCGCACGCGCTGTCGTTGGTCGCGCATCAGCCGTTTGAATCCACCGCAAGCGCGATAACCGATGAGCAGGACATGCACTCGGTTCAGACCGTTGTCGAGCAAATGCCGCGCAGACTGCGCATAGCCGATACCGATCAGGGCAAGCACCTAAAGCGCAGCATAGAGGATCTGGGATGCCTGATAGACGCGTACGCATCGGGCGCGATTAAGCCCAAGTACAACTCTAAAGATAATTAAAAAAATACTTCGGTGGTGACAAGGTTTTGAGACTGGACAAATACGTATCCACGCTGACCGGCATGAGCCGCAAGGATGTCAAGGCGGCGCTGAGTCGCGGGCGCATAAGCGTGGACGGCGTGCCGGCGCGCGACAGCGCAATGCAGCTAGATGAGCACACGGCGCGCATAACGCTGGACGGAAACGAGCTTACGTTCAAGCGCCACACGCACATAATGATGAACAAACCCGCGGGCGTGCTGACCGCCACCGAGGATCGCTCGCAAAAGACCGTGCTGGACATACTGCCCGACGATTTGCGCGTGCGCAACTTAGGTCCGATTGGACGGCTGGACAAGGACACGACAGGGCTGATGCTACTGACCACCGACGGGCAATTGGCGCACAGGCTGATTTCGCCGCGCCATCATGTGGACAAGGTGTATTTGGCGCGCGTGGACGGCATACTTGACAAAAGCGACATAGAGGCGTTTGAAAGCGGCATGGAGCTAAGCGACTTTACCGCGCTGCCCGCAGGACTTGAGATAGTTGAAGAGTCGCTGGCGCGCGTGACTCTGCGCGAGGGCAAGTATCATCAGGTCAAGCGCATGCTTGCCGCGCGCGGAAAGCCTGTCATTACACTTAGCCGAATACGCATGGGCACGATTGATTTGGACCCGCAACTTAAAGCGGGTGAGGCGCGCCTAATGCTACCCGATGAAATAGCCGAGCTATACCGCTGCGCCGGCATGGAGGAGGACACATGAGCGAGCATTACTACACTCAAAACCCCACATCGCGCCACGATGTAAAACAGCTTGAAATAGAGCTGGACGGGCAGGTGCTTAAGTTCACGACCGACGCGGGCGTATTTTCGCGCGGCGAGCTGGACGCGGGCACGGAGCTACTGATAAAGTCGCTGCCGCAACTTCACGGCACGGCGCTGGACATGGGCTGCGGTTGGGGCGCGCTGGGTTTGTTTGTCAAACTGCGCAATCCCGCGCTTAAGATAACTATGGCGGACATAAACGAGCGCGCGGTCGAGCTCACGCGCAAAAACGCCGCCGCGAACGCGCTCGAATGCGAAGTGATCTGCTCGGACGGCTTTTCGGGGATAGACGGCACGTACGACACTGTCATAACCAATCCGCCCATACGCGCGGGCAAGCGCGTCATATACGACATGTTCCTGCGCGCGCGCGAGCACTTGACGCCCGACGGCGCGCTGTACATAGTGATACAGACCAAGCAGGGTGCGGACTCGGCGCTCAAGTACCTGCGCGAGAACTACGCTCAGGCGGACATAATCGCGCGCGGCGGCGGGTTCAAGGTAATACGCGCACTCATGCAGACTACTGAAATTTAAAAGGTGTGGTTATTAATGGAACAGCAAATGCTTTCATCGATAAAGAAGGGCAGCCCGTTTGAAGGCTTTCTGCGCGTACGCGCCGCCCAGCAGCGCCAGTCGTCCAACGGCTCAAAGTATCTGGACATGACGATAGGCGACATATCGCACGAGGTCAATGCCAAGATGTGGGACGGCACGGTGCTGCCGCCCGAGGCGGGTTCGATAGTCAAGGTGCGCGGACTCATGCAGGAGTACAACGGTCGCCCGCAGTTCCGCGTGGACAAGATGCGCGCGATGACCGACAACGACAATGTGGATATGTCCAAGCTGATTGCCTGCGCGCCGTATCCGCCGCAGGACATGCTGGACAGCATACTCGAAAGCGCATTGGCGATAAAGGACGACGCAATACGCAATATAGTGCTTGAGCGCCTGGACGAGGTCAACGACAAGCTACTATACTACCCCGCGGCGCAGCGCATACACCATGCCGAGCGTGCGGGACTACTGCACCACACGATGACGATGTTGCGCGTCGCCAAGTCGATGCTTGAGATATACCCCTTCCTTGACGGCGATCTGCTGTGCGCGGGCGTGATACTGCACGATTTGAGCAAGACCGAGGAGCTCAAGAGCGACAACATGGGCATGGTCAGCGAGTACACGCGCGGTGGACAGCTAATCGGGCATCTGGTTCAGGGCGCAATCGCGCTTGACCGCGTGGCGCGCCGCGTGGGTGCGCCCGACGAGACGCGCGAAATGCTGGAGCACATGCTGCTGAGCCATCACGACATACCCGAATACGGCTCGCCCAAGCCGCCCATGTTCCCCGAGGCCGAGATGCTCGCCATGATAGACCGCCTGGACGCGCGCATGTACGAGATGAGCCACACGATTGCCTGCATAGAGCCGGGCACATTCACCGACAAGGTATGGTCGCTGGACAGAAGGCTTTACCGCCGCGAAGCCCCCGCGCAGGAGAATGCGGAGCAGGTAGACAAGCAGGATACATAAAGCATCCGCGCCTTTCGCATGCGGACTTACTTATGACCGCTTGTTAAGCAATTCATTTTGCGGTACAATAAAGATAGCAATATGCTTGAAAGCGTAACCCTTATATGAAAGGCGGTGCGGTATGATAGGTAAGAAGTTGCCGATAGGCATTGAGTTTTTCGATGAGATGCGATCTCAGGATTTCTACTATGTGGATAAGACAGGTCTTATAATCGATCTGTTTAACAGTTTGGGCAAGGTCAACCTCTTCACGCGCCCGCGCCGTTTCGGAAAGACTTTGACCATGACAATGCTCAAGTCGTTTTTTGAAGTAGGCGGCGACAAGAGCATATTTGACGGTCTGGCTGTGTCCAACGAAAAAGAGCTATGCGAAAAGCACATGGGCAAGTACCCGGTAGTTTTCTTGACGCTCAAAGGCGTGGATGGGCTTGATTTTGATACGGCGTATGAGCGGCTGAG
>CAYTOU010000086.1:0-9438 GCA_964439295.1 uncultured Oscillospiraceae bacterium | reverse complement strand
AACGACACCGCACGCCAGAGCGATAAAGCCACCAAAGATGGAGTAGCGCGGAGGAACCAGTCGAGGGCGCGGTCGGGGGTGGGGGATGGGGCGGTTGCGCTTAGACGGGCGCATTCGGCGGCGTGGATGGATGAGAGCATGGCGCAAAAGGCGTTCATGCTCATGCTGCGCTGCATGCCGGGTATGAGTAGGACGCGGCAGAGCGCGCGAACATGCTTGTAGCCGGAAAACTCGCGGCGCGCAATGGCGTCCATAGCAGAACGAAACTCACCGCCGACGCCGAATAAACGGTCCCATATCGCTTGGTCAATGGAATCCGTAAACTGTGGCATAACCATCCGGTGTAGAGCGGATAACGCCGCTTGTATGGCATCGTCAAGCGAACACGCCTGCGATATAGAACAGCGTATTAAACGTAGTATGTTCGACTTGTCGGTTGCACTTTCAGAAACGCTTAAAAGCGAATAAAGCGATTGTATGCCGCCTAACTCCGGATACTTCCGACTTATATAGCCAAAGTCCGCATGCGACGCGTCCGTGAAAGCCTTGATAAGGTCTTGACTGAGCTTCTGCGCAGTGCCGCCGCGCGCTCCACTGCACGCCGATTCAAGCTCGCTTTCGTTGAAGTTGGGAATGACGGAAGCGGAATAAGCCGGGGCACAAGCCGCATAGTCAAACGATTCGCGCATGCGGTGCGCATTGTCAAGCGTTAACGCGCCGCTTAATGCGCCGCCATCGTCGTATTGCGATAGGGGACTT
Source organism: uncultured Oscillospiraceae bacterium (assembly GCA_964439295.1). Taxonomy (GTDB): domain Bacteria; phylum Bacillota; class Clostridia; order Christensenellales; family Aristaeellaceae; genus Fimadaptatus. Next base: position 8,679 of record CAYTOU010000086.1, on the reverse strand, counting down.
TCGTCGCGCGCAGTGCGCATGCCGTCTATCATAACGTCGGTTAGGTCGCTGAACGCGTCTGCACCGCGACTCAATCGTAACTGCGCACGTATGAACCACGCTATCTGCGGCCATGTGCCCTCTATACGCCCGATGAGCGCCGGATCACTACGCATGGCATCACTGCCGCCTAATAATAGCGCGCTTAGGTCCAGATACGGCTGCGCACCCTGACATATGTCCGAAAACGCGTCAAAGTCGCCGCGCGCATAGGCATCCGCTGCCTCGCGCGCAAGTACCCGCGCCCGCTCGGCCGCATTGTCCGGCGCATAGAGCCGCTCAAGTAGCGCCGCCGCATCGCTTATGCGCGCGATCATACTCTCGTCCATGCGCGTGTCAGTGTCGCGCTTCTTGCGCTTCATGCCGTATCGCCTCCTCTTAAGGTTATACAATGGCTAAATTATATCACGTCGGGCGAGCTTTGTTCAATAGCATGAAAAATAAACGCGGAGCTGTAGCCTAATAAGCCAAAGCCCCGCGTATACTTTTGTTCGATTGTGAAATCCGAAACGCCCTAAAGAATAATCAGATGTTGCGTAGATCGGCCTCCAGCGCGGTCTTCATAGTGGTCTTTTCATCCTTGCGCTTAATTATGCGCGCCGGGCAGCCCGCTACAACCATGTCGTCGGGCACGTCCTGTGTGACTATCGCGCCCGCAGCGACGACCGCATTCTTGCCCACATGGACGCCCTCAATGACGACCGCGTTTGCGCCTACAAGTACGCCGTCCTCGATTATGACCGGCTTTGCCGATGCCGGCTCGATTACGCCCGCCAGTACCGCGCCCGCACCTATGTGGCAGTTCTTGCCCACGGTCGCGCGTCCGCCTAATACCGCGCCCATATCTATCATGGTGCCTTCGCCGATAACCGCGCCTATGTTGATTATCGCGCCCATCATTATGACCGCGTTTGCGCCTATCTCAACGTTTTCGCGTATGACCGCGCCCGGCTCTATGCGCGCGGGTATTTCCTTCATGTCGAGAAGGGGTATCGCGCTGTTGCGGCAGTCGTTCTCGATAACAATGTCCTCAATATCGGCGGCATGATTTTCGATGATGGGCTTTAGCGCCTTCCAGTCGCCGAATACAATCTTGTCGCCCGCGCCAAATACCTTGGCATCGCCGTAATCAATCGGCTGCTTCTCTTTTACATATAGCTTTACCGGAGTCTTCTTTTCCGATGTGGCTATGTAGCGGATTATTTCCTGTGCGTCCATCTCGCCATCTCCTTATCCGATAATGTCCTGCATGGAGTATAGCCCCGCGCCCTTGCCCGCAAGCCATACCGCCGCGGCAAGCGCGCCATCGGCAAACAGCGAACGACTCTTCGCCTCGTGGCGCAGCGAAATGACCTCGTTGCCCGTCGATATCAGTATCTCGTGCGTGCCGACCTCATTGCCCAGACGCAATGAGTGTATGCCTATCTCGCGCTTTTGACGCTTGCCGTTTTCGTGCCGCCCGATTACGAGCTCGGACTCCGGGCGCACGTCCTCAATGCGCTTGGCCAGCATGAGCGCCGTGCCGCTGGGCACATCCAGCTTTTGATTGTGATGTATCTCGACTATCTCTATGTCCGCGTCGGGTAGGGCGGCGGCTGCGCGCGAGGCCAGCTCGGCGACTATCGCAACGCCCAGGGACATGTTTGCCGAATAGAATATCGGTATTTCGCGCGCGGCATCGGCTATCAGGCGCTTTTCGTCATCACTTTGCCCGGTTGTCGCGATTACGACCGGCAATTTCCGCGCGCGGCAGAACGCGAGTAAGTCTTTCGTCGCGGCATGATTGGAAAAGTCTATCACGCAGTCCGCCTGCTCATTGCACGAGGAAAGCGCGCGGTATGTGGGCGGCACCGCGTTTGAATCGTCGCAGGGAAAGCCCATGTCGATGGCGGCGGCTATCGTGTGCCCCTGCTTTTGAGCAAGCTCGCTTATTACCTTGCCCATGCGCCCGCCCGCGCCGTGTATAATCAGATTCATATCGCGCCTCCGATTAGCACACTATGCCCTGAGCGCGCATGCACTCGATAAGCACTTTTTGATGCTCCTGCTCCATTTCGGTCAGCGGCAGGCGCAGGTAGTTTTCGCAATAGCCCATCATGCTCATTGCCGCCTTTACCGGTATCGGGTTGACCTCGCTGAAGAGCGCGTTTATCAGCGGCAGCAGCTCGCACTGCAACTGCGCACTGCCCTTGACGTCGCCGTTAAAGAAGCGGTCGCATATCTCCTGAGTCTTCTTTGGCAGTACGTTGGACAGCACCGATATAACGCCCGCGCCGCCCATCGCGAGTATGGGCGTGATCTGGTCGTCATTGCCCGAATATATGTCCAGCTTGTCGCCCACGAGCGATGCCAGCTCGACTATCTGCGATATGTTGCTGCTGGCTTCCTTCACGGCGGCTATGTTCGGGTGATCGGCAAGCGCGGCGCAGCTCTTGGGCGTGAGGTTCACGCCGGTGCGCGAGGGAACATTGTATAGTATAAGCGGCTTGGTCGATGCATCCGCTATGGTCGTGTACATCTTGATTAGACCGTTCTGAGTGGCCTTGTTGTAATAGGGCGTCACCACAAGCATGGCGTCCGCGCCTATCTCGCAGCAGTAGCGGGTCAGATCCACTGCATACGCCGTGTCGTTGGAACCCGTGCCCACTATGACGGGTACGCGCCCGGCAATGTGGTCCACGGCAAACTTGGCAGCCGCGCGGTGCTCCTCATCGCTGAGCGTGGAGCCCTCGCCGGTGGTGCCGGCTATTACCAGCGCCGATATGCCCTCGGCTATCTGCCAGTCTATTACGCGCGCAAACGCGTCAAAGTCGATTCCGTCCGGGGTCAGGGGAGTTATCAGCGCGGTAGCGGCGCCGCGGAAAATAGGATTTGCAGTCATGGTGCAGCCTCCTGTCGATTCTAGTTTAAAGTGTGCGGTCGAGTAAGTTCAGTCGAGCGGTAAACCGGCTGTCATCATGGCGGTCGGAAAGAGTATCGGCATGCGCCTTGCATGCATGCTGTATGCAGAAATTATACATTAATGCACCCGCCATTTCAAGCGGCGGCACAAAACAAATACGTATTTTTTCTGTGAAACGTACGTATTATATGCCTGCATCGGGGCATATTTAACCCACATGGACGCATTTTAACCGCATAATCGGGCTGAAAGATGGCTAAACTGCAATTTACGCTGTCAAGAAACACAAACGAGCGACAACCGAAATCGCGCCTGCATTCGATATGTATATTGTATCATTAACCGAAAAAAGCAAGAATATTCCTTTGCTAAAGCGAGTGTGAAATCTATGTGCGCATTGCGGCAACCGGGTGACGAATGTTACTTTTTCGTCAGCTCCTTATCAAACGCTTGAATATGTGCTATAATCAATTGATTGATATAGTTCGTTTGCCTCTTGGCCTGCGCCAAATTTGCTGCCTGTGCGTTCCGGCAGTGAAAGCGCATGGTACGGTGCCTTTGATATAAAAGCAGACAATCGCTATTTCTTCCGATTTTCGAAAATACGAAAATGCGGGAGTATATGTTCATACTGTTTTTAAGTGCGGACGGCTCGTAAGCGTTCGTACATGGTAATCGAGCGGGAAATCAAAAATTGCAGAGAAAAATTGCTTCGAACAGGAGGGGAGTAATGATTGGCGAAATCTAAGAGCAACAAAAATTCTAAGCTGAAGATAATACCGCTGGGCGGTGTTGACGAAATCGGCAAGAATATGACGGTATACGAGTACGAGGACGACATGATCGTCGTGGACTGCGGCTCGATATTCCCTCAGGAAGACATGCTGGGCGTTGACTTGGTAATACCCGACACTACTTATATCGAAAAGAACGTGTCCAAACTGCGCGGCTTTTTGCTGACGCACGGCCACGAGGATCACATAGGTGCAACGCCGTACGTGTTTGAAAAGCTAAAGGCGCCCGTATACGGCACGCGCCTGACGCTGGCACTGGTGGATCATAAGCTCAAGGAGCGTCACGTAAGCGATGTGGATCTATGCGTAATAGAGCCGCACGACGTAATACAACTGGGCAGCGCGTTCAAGGTGGAGTTTTTGCACGTAAATCACTCCATAGCGGGCGCGGTCGCAATGGCTATACATACGCCCGTGGGCACGGTCATACATACCGGCGACTTCAAGATTGACTATACGCCCGTTGACGGCGAGCAGTTTGATCTGGGGCGCATGGCGCAGCTGGGCGAAGAAGGCGTGCTGGCGCTTCTGTGCGATTCGACAAACGTCGAGCGCCCGGGCTATACAATGAGCGAGCGCACGGTGGGCGCGACGTTTGAAAACCTGTTCCACGATGCCAAGGGGCGCATAATAATCGCAATGTTCGCCTCCAACATACACCGCATACAGCAGGTCGTGGACTCGGCGGTAAGGCATAACCGCAAGGTGTGCCTGTGCGGCAGATCCATGGTAAACGTCAGCAAGGTCGCAATACAGTTGGGCGAGCTGCTCATACCCGAGGGCAAGCTCATATCGATAGACGACCTGGACCGCTATAGCGATGACGAGATAGTCGTTATCACTACCGGCAGCCAGGGCGAAACGATGTCGGGCCTTACGCGCATGGCGTTCTCCGAGCATAAGAAGCTGGAGATAAAGGAAAGCGATATGGTCATCATATCGGCAACCCCCATACCCGGCAACGAAAAGTCGGTATCGCGCGTAATCAACCAGCTTGTGCGCCGCAGGGCAACCGTAATATACGAGAAGCTCGCCGACGTACACGTATCCGGTCACGCGTGCCAGGAGGAGCTAAAGCTCATACACGTACTGACTAAGCCCAAGTTCTTCATACCCGTACACGGCGAGGCGCGGCATTTGCATCAGCACGCGCGTCTGGCGCAGGAACTGGGCATGCCCGAAAAGAACATACGCGTGCCCGAGCTGGGTCAGGTGTTTGAACTGAGCCGCACGAGCATGAACGTGGCGGGCACTGTGCCCATAGGCAGCATAATGATAGACGGTCTGGGCGTGGGCGACGTGGGCAATGTCGTACTGCGCGACAGAAAGCTCTTGTCACAGGACGGCTTGATTATCGTCGTAATGGCGGTCGATCACGATCTGGGTCAGGTGACGAGCGGACCCGATATAATTTCGCGCGGCTTTGTGTACGTGCGCGAGAGCGAAGAGATGATGGAGGGCGCGCGTCTGGCGGCAAAGAGTGCGCTGGATGCCTTTGACAATATCGAGCCGGGCGACTGGGGCGCGGTCAAGCATAAGGTGCGCGAGGAAGTGTCGCACTACATATTCGGTCGCATAAAGCGCAGCCCGATGATATTGCCTATAATAATCGAGGTATAAGTAAGGTGGGCGCGGCAGGCTTGCCGCGCCTTCTTTAATGGCAACAAAACGCGTATAAAGCGCGTCAAAACGACATGGAAGGGGAAAGAAAAATGAACGTATACGATAAGGCGCACGAGCTTGCCGCCTGCATGAAGGAGAGCGAGGAGTACCGCGAATACAAGCGCCTGCGCGATGCGGCGTACGAGGATTCGACCAACAAGGCACTGCTGGACGAATACAAAAAGCTGCAGTTTCAGGCGCAGGTAAAGCTCGCCGGCGGCGACAGACCCGATGAGGACGACCTAAAGCGTATGCAGGCGATAGGCAATCTGTTACAGTTCAACCCCGACGCGAGCAGCTTCCTTATGGCGGAATTCCGCTTCCAGAAGATGCTGGCGGACGTATACAAGATACTGGGCGATGCGGCGGGCATAGACCTGGACATGCTGCGCTCGTAAAGTCCGGATATACGGAGGCAAAATGGCAAAGGCGAAAAAGCGTGCCCCGGCACGCAAAAAGAGGATATACGACGTCGAAGAACTGCACGAAGAGCGCAAGTACGGCTTTTTCTGGTACGACTGGATATGGCGCGTTGTAAGACCCATAATGGTGGGCGCGGTTTCGCTGATCATTATCGCGGGTATGATGCTGTCGGGCTGGAACTATGTCAACAGCAATTACCTGATGCCGGTCAACGAGGACGATACCACGGCGGTCGTGTTCGAAATCGAAAGCGGCTCATCGCTGACCGCGATTGCGCGCAATCTGGAGCAGGCGGGTCTGGTGCGCAACAAGACCGTGTTCAAATACATGGTCGACTTTAAAGGTCTGAGCGGACGCATAAAGGCCGGCGCGTATAACTTGAGCCCGAACATGACTCTGGATCAAATAATAACCGAGCTGACAAGCGGCTCCGCACCTACCGAGCGCACGATAACGCTTATCGAAGGCTGGACATGCGAGGACATAGCCGAGTATCTTGTGGCGCAGGGCGCGCTCAAGAGTACCGACGAATTCCTAAAGCTGTGCGACGATACCGAAACATTCTCCAGCAGCTATGTGGTAAACGAGCTGACCGAAAACGTTTCGAGCGATACGATAAGCGAGCGCAAGTATGCGCTTGAAGGGTATCTGGCGCCCGATACGTACAACATATACCTAAACGAATCCGCCGAGAACATAATCCGCCGTCTGCTCAATCAGAGCGAAAAGGTCATATCCGACATATACGAGCTGATTGAACAGAAGAAGAGCAATATGCTGGATCCCAACGATACCGAGGCGACTACCGACGACATAAAGCTGCCGGGCGTGGAGCTTAGCCAGGACGAGATTTATATACTGGCATCGATTATCGAAAAGGAAGCCAAGCCCGACGACTTCAGCAAGGTATCCGCGGTATTCCATAACCGCCTAAAAGAGGGCATGAGGCTGGAAAGCTGCGCCACGGTGCAGTATGTCTTAGGCACGACGCGCCTTGCGCTGACCGACAGCGACACATCGGTTGATTCGCCGTACAACACGTACAAGGTAAGCGGACTGCCGGCCGGACCCATATGCAACCCCAGCAAGGCGGCGCTATACGCGGCGGCATTCCCGGATGAGGACTACCTAAACGAAGGCTACCTATACTTCTGCAGCAAGGATCCCACATCGGGCGAGCTTCAGTTCTCCAAGACGTACGAGGAGCACGAGGCGGCCGTCGAGCAGTATCGCCCGCTATGGATAGAATACGACAATGCCCACGCCGATGGCGCGGACAGTCAGGGAGAGTAATATATGAAACCGGAACTGCTATGCCCGGTGGGCGGACAAAGGCAGCTTAAGGCGGCGCTGCGCTTCGGCGCGGACGCGGTATACATGGGTGCGCGCGCGTACGGTCTGCGTGCATTTGCCGGTAATTTCGACTTTGAGGAGATGGCAAAAGCCATCTCCCTTTGTCACGCGGCGGGAGTTAAGGCGTACATTACGCTCAACATATTCCCGTTCGACGACGATTTGCCCGGCATGCTGGATACCGCACTGCGCCTACGCGACATGGGCGCGGACGCGGCGATAGTATCCGACATAGGCGCCTTAAGCATGCTAAACAAGAAAGTACCCGGGCTTGAACTGCACCTAAGCACGCAAGCCAACACGATGAACGCTATCTCGGCGGGCATTGCGCACGATCTGGGCGCAAAGCGCGTAATTCTCGCGCGCGAAATGAGCCTTGAGCGCATAAAGAAGCTGCGCGAGCAATTGGCAGACGACTGCCAGATAGAGACATTTGTACACGGCGCGATGTGCATGAGCTTTTCGGGCAGGTGCGTACTAAGCGACTACCTAACCGGACGCGGCGCCAATCGCGGCGCGTGTGCGCAGCCCTGCCGCTGGCAATACGCTGTGGTGGAGCAAAAGCGCCCGGGTCAGTACATGCCGGTTGAATCCGACGAGCGCGGCACGTACATATTCTCATCGGGCGACATGCGCATGCTTGAGCACATGCCGGATCTGATGGACGCGGGCATAGATTCGCTCAAGGTCGAAGGGCGCATGAAGAACGAATACTATGTGGCGACCGTGGCGCGCTGCTACAGGCGCGCGATAGACCTATGCGAAAAGCACCCGGAAGCGTTTGCGCAGAACACACCCGAGGTACAGGCGCTGAGCGCGGCACTCAACCGCGTCAGTCACCGCCGCAGCGACACGGGCTTTTTCTACGGCGCGCCGCAGCCGTCGGGCGAGGCGGACGGCTTCTATCAGGATGCGGAGTTTGCCGCGTACGTACTTGAGTACGACGCGGGCGACGCCAGCGCGCTTGTCGAGGTGCGCAACCGCATGCTTATGGGTGACACACTGGGCGCAATAACGCCGGATGACGAGTTCTCATTCACGCTCGACCGCATAGAAAATCCCGAAACGGGCGAAAAGTTGGATGCCGCGCGCATAGGCAAGAGCATTGTGCGAATTAACATGCCTCACGCTGTATCAGAAGGCGATATGCTTTTCGGGCAGGTACGCAATCATCTTCGGTGAGCTGTTAGCCGTTAGCGGTTAGCTGTTAGCTTTAGTTAGTGTGCGAGGTTACGAGGGACTAGGGAACAGGGATTAGGGAATAGTTTGAGTTAGTGTGCAAGGTGCTTTTCAAAACTAATATTCTATTGCCCGTTTCATGCTCTGCGCACCTTATTGACGCTATAATGAGTTAGAATGCTAAGTTACTCAGCATTCTAACTCAAGCTAATCACTGACCACTGGCCACTGATCACTACCCCTCGCACACTAACTCAAGCTAACAGCTAACGGCTAACCGCTAACCGCTCCACCTCCGCCGGCTCCACCCTATACGCCACTCGGTAA
>CAYTOU010000085.1:0-9451 GCA_964439295.1 uncultured Oscillospiraceae bacterium | reverse complement strand
TATGTACAACAATCTTAAAGCACTTGACAAAAATCTTGCGGGGGGGGTACAATATCATCATTAAAATACGTCGGGAAAACAGATCCATATAATATATCCAAGAAGTGTTGAGGAGAATAAAGATGAAGATCGTATCTATCAAATGTCCTGAGTGTGGAGCATCGCTTCAAATTGAAGATGACCGAAAACAAGCCTTCTGTTCATATTGTGGCGCTAAAGTACTTCTTGAAAACGAGAACGAATACACATATCATCATATTGATGAGGCTGAAGTAAAGCAAGCTGAAACCGAACGTATGATTCGTATGCGTCAATTGGAAGTTATTGAGAAGCAGCAGAAAGCAGATCAGAAAATGCGTGTTGTAAAGATCATTGCTTCTCTACTGCTGACAGTTGGTGGAGTCATGCTGATAGTGATAGGGCATATGGTTGGTTTACTTCTACTGATAGCAGCGGTTTGCATTCGTCCATTCAAGAGGAAGAAAATAAAGATGAAGGTTGCACGAGGCAAAGATAAGAGTTCATTTGAAAGTATAAAATTCTAAAGCAGCGAATAAAAAAGGGCAGTTTCGATTTTGAGTCGAAACTGCCCTTCTTAAAGTCATCACCGAACCGATTAATCATTAATATTAGTCTTGGCCATCCCAATAACCTCAGCCGTCATCTCCGCAGCATCGCTAACTACCATGGTGCATCCGGATATAGCATCGGTTGTGCCATCATCGTCGGTTGAAAGCCCGTCTACGCCTTGATTTTGGATTACGTAGTTCTCAAACGCCTGCGCCTGCTCGTACCATTCCGCGCCTATGCCGGACTCCGCCTTCATGCCGTATGAATCGCCTAAAGACTTCTTACTTTCACTGCCATCTTCGCTTATGGCATTCCAGTTGAGCCACACTATGCGTCCGCCGCTTACGTACATGGCGATGTATTCCTTATAGCCGTCGACGTACTCGTCCGCTTCGGTGCAATACAAGCCGTCATTCAGCTCGCTGCGCGGTTGCGGACCGGCTTCGATAGCCTGCTTATATAGACTGTATACGCCGTCCACGCTAATTGTAACGCCGGATATAGCGTCGGTCTTACCTTCATCATCAATGTTGAGTACGGACAGCCCGGGCGTTCCGACAAGTGCATCGGCGAATAACTGTACCTGTTCGTTCCATTCGTGTTGGGCACCGGCGCCTTTCATTGAATACTCACCATTTGCAGCCAATGTCGACTTGAGCTCATATCCGCTTTGCGGCAAAGAGTCCCATTTTGCGGCGGTAATTATGCCGTTCTCTACCGAGAAAGACAGAAAATCCATCCATCCGTCATAGTACTCCGAATTTATTGCAAAATACTCACCGTCTGCGAGCGTATCAATTTCGACATTGTCCATAGCCAGAGCCGCCCGGTTATATGGCAAAAAGCATATAAGAGTCGCAAGTACTAGTGCAAATAGCTTTTTCATAGATATCCCTCCAAGTCTGTCTTAGAGCTGCCTTTTATTAAGCTACAGCTCATCTTCATATATCCAGTAATCCGCTGCACCACTTGAGAATACAAGTTCGCCGTCACTCATACAATATATGGCTTCAGTATTATCCAGCGATTCTATAAGCTCAAGCCCGAGCTCGGTACCAAGCGCGAAGCAAATTGTCGAAAGTGCATCGCAGTTGGTTGAGCTGGGGGAAATAATCGTCACACTGTATATGTCATTATCGACCGGATAACCGGTCGAGGTATCCAATATGTGGTGATACAGCGTGTCATTCTCGATGAAATACCGCTCGTATATACCGCTGGTCACCACGGACATATTTGTGACTCGACATGCGCCCAGCACTTCGCCGCTTTCGCCGAAAGGCTTTTGCACGCCGATTGTGAACGATGATCCGTCCGGCTTCGCGCCTATAGTCAAGACATTGCCGCCTAAGTTGATTAGCGCACTCGTTATGCCGGAATTGCTCAGGTATTCTGCCAGCTTGTCCGCAATATATCCCTTTGCTATGCCGCCTAGATCTATGCCCATACCGGCGCCAAGCGTCACCGTGTTGCCATCTACACTGACCTGTGTCCAATCGACAAGTGCGAGTGCCGATTTTATGTCCTCAGAAGAAGGCACATGCGGATTATCAGATGTTATGCCCCAGAGAGTGACAAGCGGCTCTATAGTAGGGTCAAATGCGCCGTCCGAAAGCTCAGAGTAGGAGAGTGCAGTCTCGATCAATTCTGCAGTCGCATCTGATACGGCCACAGGCGAGCCATTACTGCTGTTTATGCGATAGACATCGCTGCCCTCGATTGTGCGCGAAAAGAGCTGCTCATACTCTTCGCATAGCTCAAATGCCCCGTCCAGTATATCTTCGCTTTTGTTGTCGTAAAGCGATATCGATATAGTTGTGTCGAGCATAAAGCCCTGACGAGTAAGCGGTTTAGAGCTACTTGCAGTAGCTGTTTCGCCGATGAGCATTAACAAAGCCAGTGCGAGCGCCAATGTTTTAACCATTCTCATGCAAATAACCTCTGAATAGTCAAGCACTTACAGCAGTATAGAGTCCTGCGCGGTAAGCCTTTGACGCAGCGCTTCATATATAAATATGGAAGTTGCGCATGCTACATTAAGTGAGGAAGCCGCGCCATGTATCGGAATAAGCGCCATTTCATCACATGCAGCTTTCCATGCTTTGCTTAAACCGAATGTTTCATTGCCTACCGCAAGCACTACATCTCGCCTGAAGTTGACTTCATGCACCGGCGTAGTGGCGTGAGCGCTGGTTCCGATAAGTACCGGTCGCTTTTCAAACCCATTCATCCACGCGACAACATCATCCGGTCCGCCCAGTGCCGCAGTGGGCAATGCAAAGAACGCGCCTATACTTGCGCGCACGCACAGCGGATCATATAGATCTGCGCCATGACCGGTTATAATAAGCCCGCTTGCACCCATAGCATCGGCGGAACGTATTATGCTGCCCAGATTGCCCGGATTCTGCGGTCTGTCAAAGGCTATGAACAGGCGCGGATTATCACTTGACGCGGCTCGCATTGCTTCAAGAGCATCCTCATTGGAGCGCATGCGTATAAGCGCAATCAACTCGCACGGCTCATCACGGTCGCTAAGCTCTGCCATAAGCTCTTGAGTGAGCTCATAGTGATGCGCAGCTCCTGCTTTGCCGAGCATGTCGTGTGCCCACCCAGACAGGCGCACACCGCGCGCATAGCATATTGCCTCAAACTGCCAACGATGGTATACCGCCTGCTCGATTGCATGTACGCTCTCCACGAAGAAAAGACCTTGCTTATGACGCTTTTCGCGATTGCGCTTGAGTGTCTCTATCTGCTGAAATGTAGCGTTCCGAGTGCCTATCTGTATCGTCTGTGCCATTTATAACAATCCTCCGTCAATCCTGTATAACGAATTTAATCCAGCTGAAAGTCTCTCGCGCCAGATTTTTTATCGTATAGAATATAGTACTGCTGTTGCGTGCACCTGCGCCGCATGCGTTTATACCCGCGCGCTCCGCCAATTTAAGAGCGCGCCATAGATGATAATCGCTCGTCACAATGAGTGCGCTTTCAAATCCGTACGCATCCATCATCACTTTTGAATACGTCATGTTTTCGCTTGTGTTTGTGGATTTATCTTCCATGATAATCGCCGATGAAGGTACACCTTGCTCCAACAGATAGTTGTACATGGATTCAGCTTCGCTGATTATCTCATCCGAACCCAACCCACCGGATACTATTATATACCGTGCGTAGCCTTTGTCAAATAAAGACTTTGCGCGGTCAAGACGATAGGCGAGTGTTGATAGCGGTTTGCCCGTTTGCTTGTCTAATCCACCACCGAGTACGATCATACAATCTGATTGCTTAGGCGCATCCATAGTGCGCGCCGTAATGGCAACAGCCGCTATAAGCGCGCATTCAATCAAGGCAAATGCCAATAGCGTTACAACCATCACTCGTAACCACTTGTGCCCATCGTGTATAAACAGCATATAGAATAAACCTCACATAAAACCCATAATACATATAAGACGCGCCGGAATCTGAATTGTTCAAATATCCGGCGCGTCGAATATTCCGTATGCGGATGTCAGACTTTAATTTTAGTCCACTTGGCGGTATTGAAGCGATGGTTTACGCATGTCAGGCGTATACACATATCGATTATGCTGGCTGCCCATGCACCGACCAGTCCCACATTAAGCAGGTAAACACTGGTATATGCAAGCAGAGGACGAATTATCGATACGCATATTATCATGACCATGGCAACGTATCGCGTATCACCTGCGCCGCGCAGACAGCCCGATATAACAACAGACGAGGTCTGGAACGGCTGGAAAATTGCAACCATTATCATGAGCATGGCCGCCATTTCAATGACGTGCGGCGTCTGCGAATACAGCTTGACCAGCGGATAGCGGAATATAATAAGTAGAGAAAACAGCGTCATCGATACAATAAAGGCCATGCGCTGGCTGACGCGTCCATACAGCATGGAAAGATCCGGCCTACGCTTGCCCAAGTTTTGACCGACTAGGGAAGTGCCGGCTACACCGATTCCGTCCGCAAAGCTGAATGTCAATGTCAGAAACTGGCTTGCGATCTGATGCGCGGCGAACGGATCAGTGCCCAGACCTGCGCATATGCGCGCATATGTGAAGAAGCCAAAGCGCAATGCAGCCTGTTCAATCATAGCATTGCCGCCGACCTTAATTATGGCCTTTACAGTCGTCTTGTCTAATTTCCAACTATCGTGTATGCTCAGGCACAAAAACTGCGATTTGCCTTTATGCGGCACAATTGCCGCTATACAAAGGAAGAAACCGAATACTATGCCAATCGCAGTAGCAATAGCCGCACCCTTGACGCCGAGTTTCGGGAAGCCAAAATTGCCACCTATAAGCAGGTAGTTGAATATGATATTGACTATATTCGACGTAAGGTTGACCTTGAGCGTAGTGCGCGTATTGCCGATGCCACGCAGTGCAGCGTTTATGCAGAGCGTCATTGCATTTACCGGCAGCACAGCCGTCAGTATGCAGAAGTATGTATTGGCCAGTTCAATCGTATCTTCCTGCGCACCGGCCAGCCACATGAGCTGCTTGGAGAAGGCCAACGCTATGAACATAATTACAAATGAAAGGAGCAATATAATGACCAACGCATTGCGCATTACAAGGTTTGCATCGGCCTGTCTGCCTTCGCCGCGACGGCGTGCAACAAGTGCCGTAACGCCTATATTTAGTGCAAAGAACAGTGCCAGCAACAGCATACGCGGCTGACCGACCAGTCCCACGGCAGCGATTGCCGCGTCACCGCATGTGCCAACCATCATTGTATCCATTGAATTGATAAGGCTAATGAGTACCAATTCCATTATAGACGGCAGGGCGATTTGCAATACATCTTTGTATGCCTGCTTTGTCGTGGGTAGCTCGCCCTGCACAAGATCGGGTTTTATCATGCTTTCAACTTTGAACAACCTGAGTATACGCGCAAACATAGCATTTCCTCCTTAAAAAGCTAACTTTAGTATAGCACTGTTAATCGTTTAACGCAATACTTAATCAACTTATTATCCATGTACTGCGAGAAATTATAACTTATTGAGCCATACTCGTTGATGACATTGATAATATTGCTCATTACAGTTGCGTTTGACAGCAGTGAACGTGGATGTGAATAGTCATTGCAAGCAGCAATAAGCGAATCTCGCAGTGTTGCAACGGCTTGACCGAAGTGGTATAATCATCTAAGAAGTCAAGCGGCAAAAAGCCGCCAGCTCATAAGGAGCGTTGAGAAAACTATGCCAAACGAAAACAAACGTTGCGTTTTATACGACCGCGATTGCATTGATTGCGGCGAATGCGATATGTGTGATCTTGATCCGACTAAGGTCTGCGATAACTGCGGTAAGTGCATTCACAGTGATGCCGAATACAACACGGTAATCATCGACCAGATCGTCAAGCCCGAGGATGAACAGTTCCTGGATGAAGATGCCGATATCGGCGATGAATAATTCGATGGTGATGCCACTGCGCGTGCCGGCAAATTATGTTTTCGGCACGCGCAAAACCGATGCAGACACCATTTTTGAGTGGGAGATAGAGATCGAAAACTATGCGCAAAAGACAGCTTTAGCGAATAGTTGGAGCAATAGAATAGCGGATAGACGTTTATAGCGGCTTTTTCTGCTTGAATATGCGTCTTTTGCTTAAGTGATCTCTCTTCCGCATTTTCGTTCGTTTGATCGCGTAAACACCATTATTGACCGACCGAGGTGTTTTTAATATGGATGACAAAAAAGACAGCTACGTTCATCAGCGCGCCAACAACCTGACTCAACGACTGCGCGCTGTTCAATTGGAATTGCCCGAATTCTGCACGGATTTTTTTCGCGCTATTGAGCCGCAAACCAGTCCGCTTACGCGACTGGCTTATGCGTACGATTTCAAGCTTTTCTTTTACTTTCTTCAGACCGAAATACCCCAATTCGCCAGCTTGACGGCCGATACGTGGACCTGTGCCGATCTGGAGCGCGTCACAACCCGCCACTTCGATATGTATATGGATTTTCTGGATCTGTATATGAAAAACATATCCGAAGACGGCTCGGACACCATTGTGACGTTTGAACGCGAAAATACTGCCCCCGGCAAGATGCGCAAACTGGCCGCGCTGCGCAGCTTATATAAATATCTGTTCAAGCAGGAACGCATTAAAGCAAATACAGCCGAGCTTGTAGACATGCCCAAACTCCATGAAAAGCCTATCATTAGGCTTGAACCGGACGAAATGTTAAAACTTATCGATAACGTAGAGAATGGCAATGCATTGAGCGACCGCCAAAAGCGTTTCCATGATTTGACGGCGCTCAGAGATCTGGCAATGATAATGCTGTTTCTAGGCACAGGCATACGTGTCAGCGAATGTGTCGGGCTTGATTTGGAAGATTTTGACTTTACGATAAACGGTATGCTGGTTACGCGCAAAGGCGGCAGCGAAATGGTTTTGTATTTCTCCGATGAGGTTGCTCAAAGCTTGAATCAGTACTTTGAAGTGCGCAAGCAAATCGAAGCACTGCCCGGACACGAGCATGCGGCCTTTTTAAGCCTACAAAGGCGCCGCATGAGCGTGCGTGCTGTTGAGCAAATGGTCAAAAAGTATGCTCGCACGGCATTGCCGCTTAAGCGCCGCATTAGTCCGCATAAACTGCGTTCGACATTCGGCACCAATCTGTATCGCGAAACCGGCGACATATACTTGGTTGCCGATGTGCTTGGCCATAGTGATGTCAATACAACGCGGCGTCATTATGCGGCTCAAAGCGATGATGCCCGCCGTGCTGCCGCGCGGCGCGTGAAGCTGCGCAATGACCAGCCGACCGAAGACAAAATCGAAGGCTCGCAGGGCGTCGAGCGCGAAACTACCGATCAGGTTGACCAAACGACTGTGTAGCTTTTATATTACTGCGCTTACCGTATGCGAATCTTTGCAGTAACCGAATCTCGTGCTATAATGGTAAAAAATGTTTTTGGAGACGTATATGCAGGAAGATCGAAACATACTGAACCTTGGCATATTTGCGCACGTGGATGCCGGAAAGACCACGCTAACCGAGCGCATGCTATATCATGCGCAAGCCATTCGCACGCTCGGAAGCGTGGATAAGGGCACGGCGCATACCGATACGCTACCTATAGAGCGTGCGCGTGGAATATCGGTGCGTGCCGCCGCAATCGCATTCGAATATGGCAATAGGCAAATTGCGCTCATCGATACGCCCGGTCATGCCGATTTTAGCTTTGAGGTCGAGCGTTCTATATGGGCGCTCGATGCCGCCATACTTGTCGTGTCGGCTGTCGAAGGCGTTCAGGCTCAGACCGAGCTTATATTTGAAACGCTTGCTTCCAAGCATATACCTGCGCTTATATTCATAAACAAGACCGACCGCATCGGTGCCGATGTCGATAATGTATTAAAGCAGCTTGTTAGGCTTACCGGAAAGTCATGCCCGCTTGACGGATCGGATGAGCTCAACGATGAAGTGTGCGCAAGCGATGACGAGCTGATGGAAGAATATCTTGCCGGGTCAGTCGACAATAGCCGCATACGTTTAAGGCTGCGTCAAATGGTCGCCGAATGCTCAATATATCCGGTTTATATAGGCGCTGCACTTAAAGATATCGGCGTTACGGAGATAATGGATGCCGCAGTCGAACTTCTTCCCGGACCGCACGGTAACGACAATGAAGAGCTGTCCGGCGTTGTATTCGGCTTTATGACCGATAAAGCCATGGGACGAGCCGCCATATGCCGCGTATTTGACGGCACATTGGCAGTGCGATCTGAAATAGGCGGTCAGAAGATCACTCAAATAAAGCAATTGCGCGCCTCCGGCTGGGAGGATGCCCAGCAAGCAAGTGCCGGTCAGATAGCCGCAATATTCGGCGTAAGTACATTGCGCATGGGTCAAGCTATAGGTAAACAACCCGCGCGAGTGGTCAGCATGGGTCGCATGCGGCAGCCGCTTATAATGGTTGAGCTGCAGACCGATTCAAAAGACATGCCCGCGCTGCGCGGCGCGGTGAGCGAAATGGAGCGAGACGATCCGCTACTGGATGCGGACTGGTCGCCGTATCTGCAAAAGCTACACGTAATGGCAATGGGCAGCATGCAGCTGGATGTGATGAAGGAAGAACTTGCATCGCGCGGCTTAAGCGTAAACTTCGGACCGCCGCAGGTTATGTACCGCGAAACCATTGCCAGTGAAACATACGGCTTTGTCGCGTACACAATGCCAAAGCCCTGCTGGGCGGTTATCAAGCTGAAAATGGAACCACTGCCACGCGGCTCGGGTGTAGAGTTTTACTCGGTTGTGCCTGACAGGCAAATCAAAATGCGCTATCAGCATCAGATTGAGCAGGCATTACCCATAGCCTTAAAACAAGGCATGCTGGGCTGGCCGGTCACCGACATACGCCTGACACTGGTCGACGGCAATGATCATCAGTGGCACACTCACCCACTCGACTTTGTGCTTGCGACACCTATGGCCGTCATGGACGGCTTAAGGCGCGGCGGCAGTATCCTACTTGAGCCAATACAGCGCATACGCTTTACACTGCCGTCCGGCGCATTGGGCGGGCTTATTGGTGATATAGCCGCTATGCGCGGTGAAATTGAGTCCACGCGCACGTTAGACGACCTGATAAGCGTCATTGCGCTCGTGCCCGCATCGACATCGATGAGCTACGGCGATCGTTTTGCTCAACTGACGGGAGGTCGCGGCATAATGGTCGCACAGCTGGACAGTTACCGCGAATGCGAATTGAGTGACGGCGCACGCTGCCCACGCCGCTCGGTCGATCCGCTGGATACGTCAAAGTACATACTGGCGGCGCGCTCGGCGTTGGAAGGCGGCGTATGGGACGGCGGGTGTTAG
>CAYTOU010000084.1:0-9485 GCA_964439295.1 uncultured Oscillospiraceae bacterium | reverse complement strand
GCGGCAGCTCCCCTTGCAGGGGAGCCATGGGCTAAGCTACGGCGTAACCCTGCTCATTCTAACTTAAGCTAACCGCCAACAGCTAACCGCTAACAGCTCCCCACGCCCTAGTCCTCCGGCGCCACAAACCCCACCTTCCCCGCCGTGACCTCAACTCTCACCGGCCGCTTCACGCGTATAACCGTCTCAGCGCCGCCAATCCCTTCAACCTTCGCGCAAACCGATACATCGCCCTCCGCGTCGCACTTAACCGCAATCAGCGCGTGACCGTCTATGAACGTGCATGTGTCTTCCGTCGCGCCGTCGTCCTCGAAGTTGGCGTTGGTCAGCGCGCGCAGCGTGCCCGCGCCACTTACCGTGGCGCGCATTTGCGGGCGGTCGATTACCCACGGACTTCCGTTTTCGTCCAGCAGCCAGACTTCGATTAGCGCCAGCTCGCCGACCTCGTATTCGCTCTTTTCGGCGCGCAGTGCCACCGATAGCGCCTTGCGGCTGGTGCGCAGTTCGTCATGCGCCACGGCGCGGCCGTTTTCGTCGTAGCCGAAAACCTCGACCTTGCCCGGCAGGTAGGGTATCACAAAGTGCGCCATCGCGTCCGGCTCGCCCTTGGGCGATGCCCAGCGCACCACGTCGTCATTTAGGTACAGCGCCACCTTATCGCAATTGGTCATGACCGCCACGTCCATGAAGCGGTCGACATCGGTGTAGTTCCAGTGCCGGCGCATCTGCGGGAAGCCCCAGCGGTTGCGCGCGCGATCCCACGGGTCGGCAGGGTCGTATACCGCCAAGCGCACCATGGGTTTACGCGACCAAATCGAGCGCACATAGTCGGCGCGCAGCTTCTTAAAGCCCGCCGCGTCTATGAACGCGCCCGGCCATGTGTGGTTGGGCCAGCTGCATTCGCCTAAGTAGTCGACCGCCGTCCATATCAGCCCGCCTATCACGTAGGGCTTTTTGAATATGTCGTCCTTTATCGGGCACTCGCGCACGTTCTGGCGGAATTGCCCCTCGCTCGAGCGGTATATCGTGAATACCTCGCTGCCCAGCAGCGGCGCCTCTATGCCCGCCTCGTGCAGCGCCGCGTAGAAGGATTCGCAGTAGTTCATCATGATTACGTCCATGATTTTGCTAAGGCGCACGACAGCGTCGGTCTTCTTTTTCATGGGCGTTAAGTCGTTAAAGCCGGGCAGGTTGAAGCCTATCAGCGCCATGGAAACCGCGCGGCTCGTATCAAGCCCGCGCACTATGCCCGCCAGCTCTTTGGCAGTGTCGTAGAACACATCGTCCTGATACTGATACTCGACCTCGTTGCCCACGGACCATATTATTACGCACGGGTGGTTGAAGTCTCGGTTAATCCAGTCGGTTATGTCGCGCTCGTGCCACTCGTCAAAGAACTCGGACTGATAGCTCCAGTCGTTGCGCCCCCACTTGTCTATGTATTCGTCAACGCATAGGAATCCCATCTCGTCCATCAAATCGTATAGCGCCGGGTCGTGCGGATTATGCGAGCAGCGTATCGTGTTGCACCCGCACTCCTTCATTGCCTTAAGCCGCCGCACCCACAACTCTTTGGGGCAGTACGCGCCGAACGCCTTGCCGCCATCGTGATGCACATTGCCGCCCAGCAGCTTCATCGAGCGCCCGTTTAGGAAGAACCCCTCGTCCTTGTCAAAGCGTATCGAGCGTATGCCGAACCGCTCCGAATAGTCGTACCCGTCCAGCGTGCAGTCCAGCCTGTACAGGCGCGGGCTGTCCACATCCCACAGCACCGGCTTTTTTATGCTGAAGTCGAGTTTGAGTTCGTCCGTTTCGCCCGGCTGAGCGTCTATCTTGCAATCGCTCTGCCAAATCAATCGCATGCCCTGCGCGCCCACCTGCGGCGCGTATACGTTTACGGATAATGTGGAATTTATAGGCGTCGAATAGCCGTTCACCAGTTTAAACGATGCCTTTATATCCGCCGTGCCGTCATCGTTGAGCGTGGGCAGTATGTGCAGTCCGTCCGGCACAATGCGCATGAGCGGCTGGTCGTACAGATACGCCTTGCGTATTATGCCCGCGCCCGAATACCAGCGGTCGCCGCCCGACGTGGTGTCCAGCCGCACGGCAATGACGTTGTCCGCGCCGTAATTGACGTGGTCGGTAATTTCGTAGCGCACGGGTATGTACCCGTACGGGCGCATGCCCAGTTCAAACCCGTTTATCCATACGGTCGAGTACTGCATGAGCGCGTCGAACCACAGCGTGAGCGCGCGCCCGCGCAGTTCTTCGCCTATGAACAGCCTCTTGCGGTACCAGCCGATCGCCTCGCGCGGGAAGAAGCCCTGATTGCCGCCCTCGTATTCATTGCGCGGCTGCTCCACTTGCCAATCGTGCGGTATGTCCAGCGCGCGCCACGCGCTGTCGTCATACTCCGGCTGCCACGCGTCGCGTTCGTCGCCCAGATGGAAGCGCCAGTCGGTCAGTATTTCTCTTTTCATATGTGTACCTCGCTTTTTTTCGAGATGAATCTCCGACAATATATTATCTCAAAATTGCGCCATTGTAAAGATACCATTGATTTTAAATGCTGTGCAATGTATAATTTGATTGATTAAGGGGGAATGTGGCATGGCGCGGGGCATGATATTCGACATAGAGGAATTCGGCATATACGACGGTCCGGGCATACGCTGCGTGATATTCCTAAAGGGCTGCCCGCTGCGCTGCCGCTGGTGCCATAATCCCGAGGGGCTCAATATGCGCTATGAACGCATGGTCGCGCGCGAAAGGTGCATACACTGCGGCGCGTGCGATGCGGTTTGCCAGTCCAAGGGCAAATGCGTTGCCTGCGGCGCGTGCGTGCGCGTATGCCCCGGCGGGCTAATCGAATTGTGCGGTAAAAGTGTTACTCCCGAAGAGGTGGCCAAGCGCGTGCGCGGCGTGAGTAAGCTGCTCATAATGAACGGCGGCGGCATAACATTCACGGGCGGCGAGGTGCTAATGCAGCCCGACTTCGCAATAGAAACGCGAAGGCTACTGCCCGACCTGCACGCGGCGATTGAAACCAGCGGTTACGCCGCGCCCGAAACATTCCGCGCGGTGGCGGGCGAGATGGACCTAATCATGATGGACATAAAGCACACCGACCCGCGGGCGCATAAAGAATGGACGGGCGTCGATAACGCGCTTATATACGAAAATCTCAAGTGGCTTAAGTCAAGCGGCAAGCCCTTCATAATCCGCGTGCCGCTGATACCCGGCGTAAACGACACTATAGAAAACATGCGCACTACCGCGCAGTGGCTGGAAGGGGCAAAGAACCTTCAGCGCGTGGAGCTGCTCAAATACAACAAGGCCGCCGGCGCGAAGTACGCGCGGCTTGGCATAGAATACTCACCCGGCTTTGACGAAAGCGTGGAGCCCAATGTATACACTTCACCGTTTACCGACAGAGGAATAGAGGTGCTTGTATGTTAAACCGGAACATAGCCGCGTTGCGCGAGGGCGTACTGCGCGGCGATCACCGCGCGCTGCGCCGTGCGCTTACGCCCGACGAACGACTTAATATCGAAAAGGCGATTCAGAACCCCGACCTATCGCTTTCGCGCCGCGCGGCACTGCGGCTAAAGACTCTGCTGGAGCTGGAAAAGGCAGGGGGACTTAACGGCTCGCAATTCGTATGCATGCGCACGATAACCGACTTCCCCGACATATACGCGCCCGGCGAGCGCGAGCGGCTTACAAGCGGTCACTACGTACACGAGCAGGGGCGCGTATGCAATATAGCGTACGACTACGCGGGCGTGCTTAAATACGGACTCCTGCCGCGCCGCGAGCGCATACTTGAGTGCGCGCAGGACAAAGAGTACGCCGCCGCCGCGGTAATGTGCATCGACGCGGTCATAGCATATGCCGATAAGCAGGCGGACTATATCGCACTGCGCGGCATGGAAGAGCGCGCGCGGGAACTGCGCGAGAGCATACGCACGGGCGCGGTATCGTTTTGGGCGGCGCTGCAGCTTTTCCGCGTGCTGCACTTTGCCTTGTGGGCGAGCAATGTCTATCACAACACGGTCGGGCGCTTTGACCAATACATGCTTGAGTACTTTAGGCGCGATATCGCGTCGGGCAAAATTACAAATGACTCCGCGCTTTCGCTGCTGCACGACTTTTTCCTTTCATTTAATATAGACAGCGACATGTATCAGGGCATGCAGCAGGGCGACAATGGGCAAAGCATTGTCCTAGGCGGCTGCGACAGCGAGGGCAAGGACGCCTATAACGAGCTAAGCGAACTCTGCCTGACCGCCAGCCTTGACATGCACCTTATCGACCCCAAGATAAACCTGCGCGTCAATAGGAATACGCCGCTTGCGGTATACGAGCGCGCGACCGAGCTCACGCGGCAGGGTCTGGGCTTTCCGCAATACGCCAACGACGACGCGATCATACCCGCGCTCACCGATATGGGGTATAATCTCGCGGACGCGCGCAATTACGTTGTCGCGGCGTGCTGGGAGTTCATAATACCCGGCGTGGCGATGGATATACCCAATATAGGCGCGATGCCGCTGGCAAAGGTCGCCGATGACGTAATCCGCGCGCACCTGGCGGACGCAAACGACTTTTCCGACATTATGGCGGCCTTCCGCGATGAACTGCGCGCGCGCGCAATCAAACTATGCGACGGTCTGCGCCCGCTCTACATCGAGCCCGCGCCGTACGCGTCGGTGCTCATGAGCGACGTGAGTCACGACGTGTCGCTGGGCGCGCGCTACAACAACTACGGCATACACGGCACCGGCTTTTCAAGCGCGGTTGACCAGCTGGCGACAGTCAAGCAGATGGTATTTGACGATAAGTCCGTTTCGCGCGACCGACTGCTAAGCGACCTAAGTACCGGCTTTAGCGGTGACAGCGACCTGCTGAGCACTCTGCGCCGCGATGCGCCTAAACTGGGGCGCGATCAAGCGGCGGATGAACTCGCCGATGAGGTGCTTGACGCCTTCTCGATGAGCCTAAACGGCATACGCAACGAGCGCGGCGGCATAGTGCGCGCGGGCACGGGCACGGCGATGTACTACCTGTGGCACGCGGATGAGCTTAGCTACACCTGCGACGGGCACGAGCCGGGCGAGGCGCTGCCCGCTAACTTTTCGCCCAGTATGCTGCTGCGTGACGCGGGGCCATTAAGCGTAATACAGGCATTCGCGCGCCCGAAAGTCAAATGCTGCATGAACGGAGGACCGCTTACGCTTGAACTACACGACAGCGTATTTAAGCGCGAGGAAGGTTTAGTCAAGGTGGCGCAATTGGTGCGCAGCTTTATACAGCTGGGCGGGCATCAACTGCAGCTCAACTCGGTCAATGTAGACCAGCTCCGCGATGCGCAATTGCACCCGGAGAACTACTCAAACCTCATCGTGCGCGTATGGGGCTGGAGCGGGCGGTTCGTGCTACTGGATCGCGCGTATCAGGAGCACATTATCGCGCGCACGTCCTACCGGGTGTGATTTTTCCTATTAAATATAAGGTGGAATACGCAAATGAAATACGCGGTTGAATATGCGCTCAATGCGCCGATGGGCGGAGTCAAATTAAACGGCGGCAGGCTCGGGCGCGCCTTTGACAATAACGTGAATTTCCTAAAGGGCTTTGACACCGACAGAATGCTGTACTGGTATCGCGTGCATCAAAGCAAACCCGCGCCGGGCGTGCCGTACGCCGCCGATGCCGGGCACTTTGAAAACAACCTAAAGGGTCAGACCGCGGGCGAATTCATGATGGGCGCGGGCTGCTCGCTGCTCTGGCGCGAGGATGCGCAACTGCGCGGCATGATTCGCGCGCTGCTAAATGAAATCGAGGCGGGGCGCGAGAGCGATGGCTTTTTGCTACCCATAACGCGCGACGAGTTCCGCACGCGCGAATACCCCAACTACACGCGCGCCTGGCTCACGTTCGGCTTACTGGACGCGGGCTATGCGGGCGAAAAACGGGCGTTCGATCTGGCGCGCGGTTTCGGCGACTTCTTTAACCATTGCGACGTACTGCCCTATGTCAAGGACATGAACCTGGGCTTTCAGGGCATACTCGCCAACACCCGCCTATACACAAGCCCGGTCGGCGTGCATGAGGACATAGACACCGCGCTCAAGTACTACCAAGAAAAATGGTGGCTGGAGCAGCTTATACGCGACGACCACCGCGCGATATACGCACATCCGGGCAATCACCCGCACTCCACGCTGCTCACCACGCTTGAGGGGTATCTGGACATATACCGCGCAACCGGCGAAGAGATATACATCGACGCGGTGCGCCACGCGCTCAATATGTACGAAAGCAAGTGGCAGCACGTGGGCGGCGGCATAAACATGTGCGAGGACGATCAGTACTACCCGGGCTGCAACTGGCTCAGCCCATCGCACAACTACAACGAGCTATGCTCGACCAACTTCTGGGTGCTGCTCAATCAGCGCATGCACCGCCTTTACCCCGACGACGCGCACTACGTCGACGAGATGGAAAACTCGATATACAATGTCCTGCTTGCCGCGCAGGTCGGCGACAAGGGCTATCACTACCTGAACTTCCTGGAGCGCACCAAGGACTGGCGCTGGCTGGACCGCGCGACCTGCTGCGCGGCGATGGGCACGCGCCTATGCGCGCTGCTGCCGCAGTTCCTATACACCTACGCGGGCGACACGGTTTACGTGGACATGTACGCCGCGAGCGACGCGGTGCTGCCGCTTGAGTCGGGCGATGTCACGCTCCACTGCGAAACCGACATGCCCGACAGCGGTCACGTGCGCATAACCGTCACCGCCGCCGCCGCGCCGTTCACCCTAAAGCTGCGCCACCCGCGCTGGTCGGTGCCGGACGGCAAGTCCTACTATCAAACGATAGAAGGCGCGCGCGCGGGCGACGTATTCGAATTCGACCTGCCCTTCACCTTCCGCGCCACCCGCTACACGGGCGGCGAGGAAAAGCCGCGCGAGCAGCGCTGGGCGCTGGAGTACGGCCCGCTACTCTACGCCGCGATGGGCGCGCCCAACCCGGTGCACGTGCGCTGGAACCCCCGCGAGCCCGAAAAGTGGTTCGTGCCGTTTGACAAGGGCTTTAGGGTAGTGGGCGACGACGCGCACGAGTACTGGCGGTATCTGGATATCGGGGATGAGCCGTTTAGCGTGTTTGCGGTGGTGGAAGGGAGCTGTTAGGTTGAGTTAGTAGTGCGGGGGACGAGAGGAACGGGGAGAGGTTAGCTTTAAGTTGGCTTCTTTTCTTTCTTTTTCGTTCGTGTTATACTATAATCGGGTCAATATAGCGTTGTGGGCGCAATGGATTTATCAGGGCGAAGAAGGAGCAACTCCGCATTATGTCCAAGCTTGAAGAGATAACCGTGGGCAGCTGCGTAAAAGGGATTATCGCAGATGAGCCCGTCACAATCGTTGCCGTCAAGTGGTACGGAAACAGCGTGCTTGAAATTACATATAAAGACAGCCGCGGACAGCCCGGCAATCAAATGCTCTATCGCGAAGAGGAAGAAAACTTAAGTGTGATGGACAATAGTCTGCCGTGGAGCTTTGACGCGGATGGCGAACAGATGAAGCTCGCGTCGGAGGCGTATCGAATCAGTCTTGCGCATTTGTTCGATCCGTATCTGGCGGTGCACACGTCGTCGGTTGAGCCGCTGCCGCATCAGATTTCGGCGGTCTATCGCGAAATGCTGCCCAAGCTGCCGCTTAGGTACGTGCTGGCGGATGACCCGGGCGCGGGCAAGACGATTATGACGGGTCTGTTCATAAAGGAGCTTATCGCAAGGGGCGACCTGAAGCGATGCCTTATAGTATCTCCGGGCAGTCTGGTCGAGCAGTGGCAGGACGAGCTGTTTTCCAAGTTCCATCTGACCTTTCAGATACTGACCAATGATCGCATGGAATCCGCCGTGACAGGCAATGTGTTTAACGAGGTCGACCTATGCATATGCCGGCTGGATAAGCTCGCGCGCAATGACATGCTGCAGGAAAAGCTCAAGGTATCCGAGTGGGACTTAATCGTCTGCGACGAGGCGCATAAGATGTCCGCGACCGTATGGGGCGGCGAGGTGAAGTACACCAAGCGGTTTAGACTTGGCAAGCTGCTATCCGGCATTACGAAGAACTTCCTGCTATTGACCGCGACGCCGCATAACGGCAAGGATGAGGACTTTCACCTGTTTTTGTCGCTGGTGGACGCGGATAGGTTCGAGGGCATACATAACACGTCCGAGCAGGCAATCGATGTCGGCGACATAATGCGCAGGCTGACCAAGGAGGAGCTGCTTAAGTTCGACGGCACGCCGCTGTTCCCCGAGCGCATTGCGTACACGGTCAACTACTCGCTGTCGCCGCAGGAGGCAGCGCTGTATCAGGCGGTCACCGAATACGTGCGCGAGGAGTTTAACCGCGCGGATAACCTGAACAACGAGCGCAAGACCACCGTGGGTTTCGCCTTGACCATATTGCAGCGCAGACTCGCCTCATCGCCCGAGGCGATATATCAATCGCTGCGCCGCCGCCGTGAGCGGCTGGAGCATCGCCTTGCCGAGGAAAGGCTGGGCAGGCGCGCCGCCGAATACGCGTATGCCGACCTTGACATGGACGATGACGATATGCCGCCCGATGAGCAGGAGAGCATAGAGGAAAATGTAGTGGATCACGCGTCCGCCGCGGCGACCATATCCGAATTGGAAAACGAGATAAACACGCTCAAGCGCCTTGAGCAAATGGCAAACGACGTTCGCGTAAGCGGCGTGGATCGCAAGTGGGATGAGCTGTCCAAGCTACTGCAGGACGACAAGGCCATGTTCGATAGACACAATGCGCGTGAGAAGCTGATCATATTCACCGAGCATAAGGACACGCTCAACTACCTGGCCGGAAAGATTCGCGCGCTGCTGGGCGATGGTCAGTCGGTCGTCACCATACACGGCGGCATGCTGCGCGACGAGCGCAGGAAGACCGAGCAGCTGTTTAAGCAGGATGTCGGCGTGCGCATACTGATCGCGACCGATGCCGCGGGCGAGGGCATTAACCTGCAGCGAGCCCACCTGATGATCAACTACGACCTGCCGTGGAACCCCAACCGTCTGGAGCAGCGCTTCGGGCGCATACACCGCATAGGTCAGACCGAGGTATGCCACCTGTGGAACCTGGTCGCCAACGAGACCCGCGAGGGCTATGTATTCCAAAGGCTCTTTCAAAAGTTGGAAGAGGAGCGGCAGGCACTGGGCGGCAAGGTATTCGACATATTGGGCAAGGTCACGTTCGACAATAAGCCGCTGCGCGATCTGCTCATAGAGGCGGTGCGATACGGCAATGACCCCGATGTGCGCGCGCGCCTCAGCCGCGTGGTCGATACGTCGCTCGACCCGCAGGTATTCCGCGACATACTTAGGGAGAACGCACTGACCGACGACGTTATGGATGTCCATACGGTCAACGTGATACGCGAGGACATGG
>CAYTOU010000083.1:7032-9542 GCA_964439295.1 uncultured Oscillospiraceae bacterium | reverse complement strand
GAGCGCATGTCGTCCATCAGGCTGGAAAGCGAGCCGTCATCATTGCCGCCTTTGAGTATGTTTAGGCAGGTACCCTTGCACACATCCAACTCATATACGAGCGAGCAGATGCTTTCCAGCGCGTAGTTGGCATTTAAGTTCATGCGCGCTGCCGCTTCGTCGTCGTCATCCGCATCGCCGTTTATCTCGATTGACAGATTAATCGAGTTATCGCTGCCCGACGATGTGGTCATTATGGAATACTTGACGCCGCCCAATGCGGTATTGAGCGTGCGCGTATTGTCGCCGAATTCGGAATCGCGCGCCCACATAGCATACGGGTATATGTCGTACAGGAAAAGGTAGGCGCTCATGTCCGAGTACGCGGCGCGCGCATTGAGCAGCGATTCAAATGCTATTTCGCTTATCGAAAACGCCTGATATTCGTATTCGCGTGTCAAGCCGTTTACGGGCATAAGATTTACCGAAATGCTGACCACATTGCCGTTTTGCACGCGCCCGGTAATGTTGAGCTTGGCAGCGCCGGTTGAGAGGCTGTCGCTGCCGCTTTGGTCGGTAATGGCAAATTCGCCGTCACCGTCGCGCACGTCGGTTTCGTCCGCGCACAATTGAGAAGCCACGCGGCGCCAATCCTTTGTGTCGGAGTACGCCTCGACATTCTCCTCCAATGCGCTGCGGTACTGCTCGGGGCTTATGGCACACGCGTGCACGCACATGGTGCATGCTATAATGGCGGCTATGAGCGCAGCCCATGCCCTGCCCGATCTTCGTCCGTTAATCATCGTATCGCCCGTCCTTTTTCGCTTGCTATATTTTCCCATAAGCGCAATTGCATGTCAATCGATGTGCAGTATATGACACAAACAAACCGCTAATTTGCAATATTCGGCGCGGCATACGCATTATTTTCGCCCGCCCAAGTGCGCAAATCATCGATTTATGGAATACAAACTAAAAAAAGCACATTGCAGATAATCGCAGGTATGATATAATATGAGTAAGTGCGGTATAGCCGCAATAAAGGAGGTAATTATCATGAGCAATATACCTGAGGTAAAACTGGGCATAGTCGCCGTAAGCCGTGACTGTTTCCCGATAGCTCTGAGCCAGACCCGCCGTCACGCGGTGGTCGAAGCGTTCCGCAAGGCCGGCGGTGAGATAGTCGAAATACAGACAACCGTCGAAAACGAGCATGATTCCGCAAAGGCTCTGGAAGAGCTCAAGCAGAATGGCGTAAACGCGCTGGTTATGTATCTGGGCAATTTCGGTCCCGAAACTCCCGAAACTTTGGTTGCACAGCACTTTGACGGTCCGGTAATGTTCGTTGCCGCCGCCGAAGAGACCGGCAAGGATATGTTCAACGGTCGCGGCGACGCATACTGCGGCATGCTGAACGCATCGTACAACCTCAAGCTGCGCGGCGTAAACGCCTATATACCCGAGTATCCGGTAGGCACCGCCAACGAGGTCGCCGCCATGATAGCCGAGTTCATGCCCGTGGCGCGCATATACCTGGGCGTTAAGGCTCTTAAGATAATCGCTTTCGGTCCGCGTCCCAACGACTTTGTCGCGTGCAATGCTCCCATAAAGGCGCTGTACGATCTGGGCGTTGAGGTTGAGGAGAATTCCGAGCTGGACCTGCTGGTTGAGTACAACAAGCATGCGGGCGACAAGCGCATCCCCGAGATCATCGCCGATATGGAGCGCGAGCTGGGCGAGGGCAACAAGATGCCCGGAATACTGCCGCGTCTGGCGCAGTACGAAGCCACTCTGCTGGACATCGCCGAGAGCCACAAGGGCATGAGCAAGTACGTTGCGTTCGCCAACAAGTGCTGGCCGGCATTCCAGACCGAGTTCAAGTTCGTTCCCTGCTATGTCAATAGCCGCATGACTTCCCGCCTGATGCCTGTATCGTGCGAGGTTGATATCTACGGCGCGCTGAGCGAGTACATCTGCGCATGCGCAACCGGTATCGCCCCCACCCTGCTGGACATCAACAACACCGTACCGCGTGACATCTATGACGAGGGCATCCGTGGCACATATGAGTACCGTCAGAGCGAGACCTTCATGGGCTTCCACTGCGGCAACACTCCCGCCTGTCATCTGATCAACCCGACCATGAAGTATCAGCTGATCATGAAGCGCTCCCTGGAGCCCGACAGCGAGCCCGATATCACCCGCGGCACACTGGACGGACGCATCAAGCCCGGCAAGATCACCTTCTTCCGTCTGCAGAGCGCGGCCGACACCACGCTGCACTCCTATGTTGCGCAGGGCGAGATACTGCCGGTCGATACCTGCTCCTTCGGTGGCATAGGTATATTCGGCATACCCGAGATGGATCGCTTCTATCGTCACGTGCTGATAGCCAAGAACTATCCGCATCACGGCGCGGTCGCATTCGCTCAGGTCGGCAAGGCTCTGTTCAGCGCCATGAAGCTGCTGGGCGTTGAGGACGTAGCCTTCAACCAGCCGCGCGGCATGCTGTACAAGGACGAGAATCCCTT
>CAYTOU010000083.1:0-6932 GCA_964439295.1 uncultured Oscillospiraceae bacterium | reverse complement strand
AATATCCCGCACGTGTGATGACTCTTAACACAACGCATGTATAATAGAGGTCACTTATTTCGCGGCGCGCCGCGGCTTAGGAGGGGTTGTATGGAGTTGCTTAAGGAGCGGATACGTCGCGAGGGGCAGGTGCTCAACAGCGACGTGCTCAAGGTAGATAGCTTTTTGAATCATCAGGTCGATCCGGAACTGATGCGCGCGGTTGGTAAGGAATTCGCGCAGCTGTTCGCGGACGCGGGTGTCACGCGCATAGCGACAATCGAGTCCAGCGGCATAGCGCCGGCGCTGTATACCGCCGAGTATATGCATTTGCCCATGGTGATAATGAAAAAGCGCACATCGCGTATACTGGACGATAACGTGGTGCAGTGCGAGGTAATGTCCTTCACAAAGGGCAATATGTACCAGCTGACCGTGTCGCGCAATTATATTAAGCCCGATGACCGCGTGCTGATAATAGATGACTTCCTCGCGATGGGTGAAGCGGCTTTCGGCGCAATCAAGCTGGTCGAAGGCGCGGGCGCAACGGTCGCCGGCATAGGCGCGGTAATCGAAAAGGCATTCCAGCCCGGTCATGATAAGCTGGTCGCGGCGGGCTATAACCTACACTCACTGGCGCGCGTAAAGAGCATGAAGCCCGGTGAAATAGAGTTCGTAGACTAAAGAAAAAAATTAAAAGGCGCACTGTCCGAGGCTTTTCGGACGGTGCGCCTTTTTGAGTGCGAAACAAAATTATTCGACCGCGGTGCCGTTGACCAGCTCGGCATACTCCCACGGTGCGAGGAGTGTATACGTTATGCCGGTCGATGTGTTCGCGGCATGCAGACGGAATGTCGAGCGCGATGTGAAGTCCTGCTCAAGTACGCATATGCTATTGCCCAGCCAGCCGTACGGATTGGCCATCGTGCCGCTGTTTATAGCCTCCAGCATGGGTATGTCGGCGTACGATCCGTCGGTAAGGTAAAGGCGGTAGCGCTCCGAATTATTATCGTATAGCGGGCATGCGCCGCTTATGCCTATCGTCATTGAAGAGAATATCTTTTCGGGATAGGTCACTACGGTTTCGGTATCAAGCAGGTACGCACAGCTCGTCTCGTCGCTCTCGCTGTCAAACAGCACGCAGTTTTCGCCCGTGCCCGCGTAGTCCCACTCTTCGCTTGAAAGTAGCTCCTGTAGAGCGGCAGGCGTTTCGCCGGGATTGAGCCACTCGGTATCGCTGTTGACGGGCATAGTAACATCGCCATCTATCAGAAGAGTCGTGCCGTCGGACAGAGTGACGTTAATGCCACTTTCGTTAATGTAGGCATAGGATAGGGAGTCGCGCGCCCATATGAGGCGTGTGGCAGCCGAACCTTCGGGGGCAATCTGCTGCGTTTGAGTTGCGCTAACCAGATATACCGCGCCATCGGTCGTAGACAGAAGCACTTTATTTCCGTCGGGTGAAGTGGCAAAGTTCAATCCGCCCTCGCCCTCGGGCAGGAATTCGCTTAGGTCGCGCGACCACTTGAGCTCCATTATGCCGCTTTCGGGCACTATGTTCCATACAACCAGATCGGGCATGGCCAGCATCATGAGCGTCGAGTCGCCCACAAACTCAACCTGCCAGCCCTCCTGTATGGGCGTTTCGTCCTTTAGACGCAGGTACAGTTCGCGCGCGCTTTCGTCTATCTCGTATGTCGTGCCGGTTGTGCCGGGCTCGGTCGTAGTGGCGGGCTGAACGTCAATCGATGCGTCGGTCGCGTCGGGCTGCTCGGCTACATCGGTCGTTTGAGTTGCGTCGGGCGTATCGGTTGCGACGGAGTCGGTTTCGGTGTCGCTCAGCGGCACTTCCTCTTCTTCCATTACCACCTTGCCCTGGTCGGATGACAGTATATCATCGCCCTCTTTTACGCCGGTTATCGAGCCGATTAGGCCGGTCGCCATTGCCGGCATGCACGCAAACGTCATACACAGCGCAATCAGCAGTGATAAAAGCTTTCTTACCCTTTTGTCTTTCACAGCGTTACCTCCATTCTCACGCACTTGCCTATGAAGGCTATGTCGTGATTGCCCACGGTCTGGCTCTTAAACTCGCGGTCAAAGCTCTGCAGCATTACGCGATTGCCCTCCAGCCGCTTTATCTTGCGCGCGATGCGCACGCCGTTTTGCTCGACTATCATTATCGAATCGTCCACAGGTGTGGCCTGCGGTACGGTCAGAAGCAGATCGCCCGCCTGCATGCGGAAACCGCGCATGGAATCGTCCGGGCAGCGGTAGTAGAACACCTTATCGGGCTGACCGCCCTCAATGCGCCCGCCTATTACCGGCAGCAGCCTATGCTCTATTACCACGCCTGTTTCGTCCATTATGGGCACGCGCTTCATTACGCCGCCCAGCGCATCCAGCCACGCGTCCGAAGGCGCCTTGTTTTCTTCAACTGGCTTGCCGGGAACGACCGGCTTTACCGGCTCGTACTTATAGGGCTTGGGCGGCTTAGGCGGCGCGACCATTGCCGCCGATGAGGCATCTAGCTCCATGCCGAACGCGCTTGTCGCCTCCATATCGCCCAGTCCCAGTACCTTTGATATCGTGCGCGCCTGCACATCGGACAGTATGCGCGTGCCCGCCTCTACGTCCAGTATTACGCTTTCAGCCAAGCCGCACTTTTTGCCCAGCTGCTTTGCGGTCATCTTCTTTTCCAGTCTTGCCTTTTTTATATTATCGCCCAGACGACTCATGTATATTTCCTCCAATGGATTTGTTGATTCTAATTATAATACATCGCCCGCAATATGGCAAGCGGGCTTTAATCCGCGCGACTTTTCGCGCTTTTTTAAACGTCTTCGTGAAGTGCGTATAATGGATATTATGCAATTTGCCCCGCGTGTAGGCCGCGTTTTGTCACTCAAATTATACGTTTATGACAAACTTTTACTTTTGCAAACTTTATTTTCATATTTGCATTGAATATATGAACATTTTGCGCTATACTGGTAGTCGACAGATGAGGAAAGGAGGCATACAGATGTTCTATGCTTTTGTAGAGATCGGCTATTTTTCGGCGGTAAAGAGCGGGAGTGTCGGCTTTTGGAATGGTTCGCATGCAATCGTAGATGCCGTAAATAGGGACAAGTCTGCTTATTTTTCTGTATGTGTCTCCGCGCCCAAATCGCGCCCGTAATATTTAGCGCATTTCGGCCGCTGAGCACACAGCTCGGCGGTCTTTTTATATGTCGCTGTTGATATATAATCAGATCGCGGAGCACGACCGTCCGCCAAGAGCGGGCAAAATGGGGGTATTATGCATTCCAGAAGACTAAAACTCTGCCTTGACTTCATGAAGGGAACCCGACTGAAGTATATAGGGTCGATACTGACCGTTGTAATCGCGGTTGCGGTATCGTTTATCAGTCCCCTACTGCTGAGTGAAATCATAGACTCGGTTATAGGCACGACAAAGCCGCTTGAGCTGCCCGGCATATTGCAAAGCTGGGTGGACGCGCGCGGCGGGCGCGATTTCCTTGTCAACAACATGTGGATACTCGCGCTGGTTTTGATTACTATAAATGTAATAAACGGCATAGTCATGTTCCTGCGCGGCAAATGGACGGCGCAAGCCAGCGAGTCCATTGCCGAAAAAATGCGCAATCGCCTATACAGGCACTTACAGACGCTGCCGTACGACTATCACGTAAAGGCCGCGACGGGCGACCTGATACAGCGCTGCACATCGGACGTTGAGACCGTGCGCCGCTTTCTGTCGGGTCAGTTGGTCGAGATATTCCGCGCCGTGTTCATGCTGGTTATCGCGATGGTGATAATGCTCAGGATGAACGTCAAGATGACGCTGGTATCGATGATGCTGGTGCCCATACTGTTTTTGTACGGTATGGTGTTCTTTAAGCTGACCATGAAGCGCTTCCGCGAGACCGACGATGCCGAGGGCCGCATGAGCGCGGTACTGCAGGAGAACCTGACCGGCGTACGCGTAGTGCGCGCGTTCGGGCGCGAGAAGTACGAGGTCGAAAAGTTCGACAAGGTAAACGACCGCTTCCGCGATCTGGCGGCGCATCAGGCCAACCTGCTGGCATACTACTGGTCCATAAGCGACCTGATAACCATGCTACAGTCGGCCATATCGCTGATATACGGCGTTGTGCTTGCGGCGCGCGGCGAAATATCGGTGGGCGATCTGCTTGTATTCACGAGCTATGTCGGCCAGCTGCTATGGCCGGTACGCCAGTTGGGGCGCATACTGTCCGACATGGGCAAGTCGTTCGTTGCATTGGACCGCATTGACGAGATACTATGCCAGAAGAGCGAGAGCAATGCCAAGGCAATGCTACATCCGCCGCTTAACGGCGACATAGTATTCGACCATGTGACATTCGGCTACGAGCGCAACAAGCCCGTACTGCACGACATCAACCTAACCGTACCGCACGGCTCGACCGTGGCCATACTGGGCGCGACCGGTTCGGGCAAGTCCACGCTGATGCTTCTCATGCAGCGGCTATACGACTGCACCGAGGGGCGCATAACGATAGGCGGTGTGGAC
Source organism: uncultured Oscillospiraceae bacterium (assembly GCA_964439295.1). Lineage (GTDB taxonomy): Bacteria > Bacillota > Clostridia > Christensenellales > Aristaeellaceae > Fimadaptatus. The sequence continues at coordinate 2,395 of CAYTOU010000083.1, read as the reverse complement.
ATAAACGACATAGACAAGAGCTACCTGCGTTCGCGCATAGGTCTGATACTACAGGAGCCCTTCCTCTATTCGCGCACAATCGAGAGCAACTTAGGTATTGCCAAGACCAATCCTTCGCTTGAAGAAGTACGCGCCGCCGCGCGCACCGCGTATGCCGACGACTTCATACTGGAGTTTGAAAACGGATACGACACGCTTGTGGGCGAGCGCGGTGTGACGCTATCGGGCGGTCAGAAGCAGCGCATAGCCATTGCGCGCACGCTATGCAAGGAAAATGACGTGTTGATATTCGACGACTCGCTAAGCGCGGTCGACACCGAAACCGATGCCGCCATACGCAAGGCACTAAGCGAGCGTCAGAAGGGCATAACGACATTCATAATATCGCACCGCATAACCACGCTATCGCAGGCCGACATAATAATCGTACTGGATCACGGCCGGATAATACAGCGCGGCACGCATGACGAACTTATACATCAGGAGGGTCTATACAAGCGCATTAATTCGATACAGAACTCTCTTGAAGACGAACTGGACGCAATCGGCTAAAATCAAACGAAAGGAAGTGAACAGCCTTGCAGTTTCAGGAAGAGCAGGATTACAACAAGCGATTTGACGCAAACCTATGGAAGCGCCTATTACACTATGCGCGACCGTTTTACAAATACCTAGTGGGCATTGCGCTATCCATGATGTTTTCGGCACTGATGGACACGATATTCCCGCTAATGAACCGCTATGCCATCGACACGTTTATCACCCAAGGTTCGCTTGACGGCATAACCGGATTCGGCGTGGTGTACATACTATTTGTGCTGTTTCAGGTGGCGTGCATATTCTCGTTCATACACTTTGCCAACCGCACCGAGATCGGGCTCACGCACCGCATACGCAAGCTGGCGTTTGCGCGATTGCAGGAGCAGCCCTTTTCCTACTACGACCAGACGCCTGTCGGCTATCTTATCGCGCGCATGACAAACGACACTCAGCGCCTAGGCGACACCGTGGGTTGGAGTCTGGTTGACCTACTCTGGGGCGGATGCTATGTAATATTCACGGCGTTCACGATGTTCCGGCTCAATTGGAAGATGACTTTAGTAGTACTTGCGGTTGTTCCGCCCATTGCGGTAATATCGGTATACTTCCAAAAGAAGATACTATCGAGCTACCGCCTAGTACGCAAGACCAATTCCAAGATAACGGGTGCATTCAACGAAGGCATAATGGGTGCCAAGACGACGAAGACGCTTGTACGCGAGGACGCGAACTACTCGGAGTTTCAGACGCTTACGGGCACTATGAAAGAAAGCTCGATACGCGCGGCGGTTCTATCGGCGCTATTCATGCCCATAGTTGTGACGCTGGGTTCATTTGCTACGGCATATGTACTTTGGAAGGGCGGATACGACGTATTTGCGGGCAGCATGACTATCGGCACGCTAAACGTATTCCTCTCCTACAGCACGTCGATATTCGAGCCCATACGCGAAATCGCGCGCATATTTGCCGATCTACAATCGTCGCAGGCTGCCGCGGAGCGCGTTATCACGATGATGGAGACCGAGCCGGACATACAGGACTCGCCCGAGGTCATTGCGAAGTACGGCACTGCGTTTGAGCCCAAGCGCGAGAACTGGGAAAGCATTATAGGCGACATCGAGTTCAAGAACGTATCCTTCCAATACAAGAAGGGCGAGAAGGTACTCAAGAACTTCAACTTATCTGTCAAGCACGGTCAGACGATTGCTTTAGTCGGCGAAACAGGTTCGGGCAAGTCGACCATAGTCAATCTAATCTGCCGCTTCTACGAGCCCACGGAAGGTCAGATACTGATAGACGGGCGGGACTACCGCGAGCGGTCACAGCTCTGGCTACACTCCAACCTAGGCTACGTCCTACAGACCCCGCACCTCTTTTCGGGCACCATAGCAGACAACATACGCTACGGAAATCTCACTGCCACCGACGAGCAGGTACACGAGGCCGCGCGCATGGTTGGTGCTGACGAATTCATAATGCGCATGGAAAACGGTTACGACACGGATGTCGGCGAAGGCGGCAACCGTCTATCGACCGGACAAAAGCAGCTACTTAGCTTTGCCCGCGCCCTAGTTGGCAGCCCGAGCATATTCGTACTTGACGAGGCTACTTCATCTGTCGACACTGAGACCGAGCAGGCGATACAGCGCGCCATTGCCTCCGCGCTTGACGGGCGCACGAGCTTTATCATCGCTCACCGTCTATCCACCATCCGCACCGCCGACCGCATTCTGGTCATTCACAACGGTGAGGTCATCGAGGAAGGCACTCACCGCGACCTCATCGCCCTACGCGGTCACTACTACGATCTCTACACGAACCAATTCCGCAGCGACCGCGAAGCCGATCTACT
>CAYTOU010000082.1:7475-9570 GCA_964439295.1 uncultured Oscillospiraceae bacterium | reverse complement strand
ACGCCTTCATGGGCGAACTCCTCAAAGCGCTCAAGGCTACCCTCAAGCGCCTCGCCGCCTTCGATAGCCAGAACGCCGCGCGCATCGGTCGGCGGCATAACGGGCATTGCGCCGCGGTATATCGGTATGCCCAGTGTATAGCTGCGCGAAAGTGCATCGGCTACATGCTGATAGGGTTCACCGGCAGGTCCGCCCGAACCCACAAACATGGCGAAAGTCTGTAAATACGCGCCCATCTTTTTAAGGCGCTCCACGGTTATATCCAATGTATGTGCAGGTTTGTGTTCAACGGCAAGCGAATACAGCGTATCGCAGTGCGCATCGGCATAGAACATGCATTTGTTCCTCCCTTGACTGATCTAATTGATTCTCTAAAGGCATTATAGACTGTTGATTGGGATTAGTCAATATACTTAAAACCCCGCGCGTCAGTCGTTTGCCTTCATGGACTCGACCATATCGATATTGCGTATGCTGCGGCGCATGATGCGATTTATTATCAGCGTAAACAGTATTGATATCGCAATCGCCATTACAAAGCTCATCGGCTTTATGTCGCGTCCGAACATAATCGAATTGACCTCGACCGTGCGCACCACGAACGAGTGCAGCCATATGCCCACGGGCAGACCCATCAGTGAGCCCATAAGGCTCAATGCGTTGGTTTCGCGGAAAATGTAGCGTTCTACCTCGCGCTGATGAAAGCCCAATACTCGTATTGTCGCCAGTTCCTTTTTGCGCTCGCATATGTTGACATTGGTCAGATTATAGTTTACGACCATGCTGAGTATGCCCGCCGACAGTATAAGCACCCACACTATCGAATCGATGCTCTTGACCGAGTCGTCAAACGTGCCCATAAGCGTAGACGAAGCGCTGACATATACCACATGATCGCACTTCATAGTGTCGCTGAGCAGCGCGTCCATGTCGACATCGTCCGCGGTCAGGCATAGTAGGGTTGTATAGCTGCATTCGCCGCCAAACGCGTTTTGATAAGTTTCGGGCGACATAAAGGCGTAGGACGATATATAGTTTTCGGCAATGCCGTTTACGCGCAGTGTCGCCCTTTTGCCGTCCTCGTTTTCGAGCGTTACACTGTCGCCCACGCTTACGCCCAAGTTCTCGCAGAGCTTTTCGGTTAGCACTGCCCCATCTTGACTAAGGTCAAGCGCTTCCCCGCTCTTTCTGGAGCGCAGGACAATGTAGTCCTTAAATTCGTCGACATTCTGCGGCACTGCCAGAGTAACGCTTTCGCCTTCCTCAGCCGACTCCACGCGTCCGGTTTCACTGTGATACGGTAGGTAGCTTACAACGCGCTGTGAATCGCTCAATATGGATTTAAGGTCGGAAGAAACTTGCGGCGCATCCTGATCATCAATCATTACGGACATCTGATACAAGTCAATCTCGCCGAACTGCTTATGCACGATATCGTTTATCGAATCGCGCAGACCGAAACCGGTCAGCATGAGCGCGCTACAGCCCGCCATGCCTATTATCGTCATGAAAAGGCGCTTCTTATATCTGAACAGATTACGGCATGTTACCTTATGCGTAAACGAGAGCCGCCGCCAGAGCACTGGTATGCGTTCAAGAAATATGCGTTTACCGAGCGCGGGCGCTTTGGGTTGCATAAGCACGGCAGGGCGCGACACGCATGTGGCATAACATGCCCATACCGCTGCCAAGAGTATGCCACCGACCGTTATGGGCGCAACGAGCAATGCTATATCGGGTCTAAACGGAGCCGCCATATCGGGCAGTGTATACATCATGCCGTATGCCGAGTTGATGACTGTCGGGAAGAGCTTAAAGCCCACGCAAAAGCCGAAGGCACAGCCCAGTGCCGCCGCAGACATGCTATACAGTATGTATTCGCCTAAGATTTGACCATTGGTATAGCCCAGCGCCTTAAGCGTACCTATTTGCACGCGACGTTCTTCAACCAGGCGCGTCATTGTCGTGAGTGCGACAAGCAGCGCCACAATGAAGAAGAATACCGGGAATACCTTACACAATGCGGAAACCTTTTCGACATTGTCCTTATAGTTGGCAAATCCTACCGAGTCATCGCGCGTGCGTATGAGCCATG
>CAYTOU010000082.1:0-7375 GCA_964439295.1 uncultured Oscillospiraceae bacterium | reverse complement strand
CGCGAAGTGATGCAGTGCGCAGCGGTGCGCGCTCATCGGATAGCGACTCAAGACTCACAGATACGCTTTCGATAAGATCGGTATACTCATCGTCAAACGCATTCATATCGATGGCGCCGTCTATGCTTACATAGCAGTCGGTATAGAAATCCATGTCCAGATAGTCGGTCTTGACAAATGCCAGCAGCTCTACAGACCCCGTTCCGACCGTGGACGGCTCGCGTTCCACCGATATGCATAGCGGGCTTTCGACAATGCCCACTACGCGCAGTGTGTTTTGCGCAACGTATCCCGCTGCGGTGTCATAGTCCGCCGAGTCTTTATCCAGTGTCAGCTCATCGCCTATCTGAGGCGCATTGAGCGTATATCTTCCGGCGGAAGACTGCACTACGCATTCACCCACATTTTCGGGTAAGCGACCTTCGACAAGATTAAACCGATTGAGCTGTGATGTACCGTCTTCATCCATTATCGCATATACGCGCGTAGTCAGCTCATCATCGTCTTTGTCCTTAAACACCATGTCGAGCACGCGCGCGGGCATAACGCTTGAAATGCCCTCTGTATTCGATATTGCCTCGGCATCGTCTTGAGTCAAGCCCTGCGTGGACTTTATGTCTATGTCGTACATGGCGTAGTCATCCATGTACTTGTCCGCGTTTTCGTACATGTCCGGCGAGGTCGCAAACAGTCCCGCCAGAAAGCCCGCACCCAACGCCACTATGAACAGTATGGATATATAGCGGTTCAGACTCTGCCGAATGCCGCGCAGTATGTTCTTTCGCCTTGCACTCTTCAAGTTACCACTCTATCCTTTCTACCGGCATGGGCGATGCATTATACTTGCTTTCGACTACCGCACCGTTCTTTACGCGTATTACGTGATCGGCTATGTCTGTCAGTGCGCTGTTATGCGTGATTATCAGCACGGTTTTGCCGGTATTGCGGCATGTGTCTTGCAGCAGTTTCAGCACCGACTTGCCCGTGCTATAGTCGAGCGCGCCCGTCGGCTCATCGCACAGTATTATCTTGGGATTCTTTGCCAATGCGCGCGCTATCGACACGCGCTGTTGCTCACCACCCGACAGTTGTGCCGGAAAGTTGTTCATGCGCTCGCCCAAGCCCACCTTTTTCAGCATTTGAGCGGCGTCAAGGCTGCCTTTGCATATTTCGGCTGCCAATTCGACATTTTCAAGCGCGGTAAGGTTTTGCACGAGGTTATAGAACTGAAATACAAACCCGACATCCGTTCGGCGGTAGTCGGTCAGCTCATGCGCATTGAGCGTGCTTATGTCGCGTCCATCCAGCATAATCGTGCCGCTCGTGGGCGCATCCATGCCGCCCAGTATGTTCAAAAGAGTGGTCTTGCCCGCGCCGCTGGGACCCACTATTACGCACAGTTCGCCCTTTTCAATGTCAAAAGTGATATTGTCAAGCGCGCGTATCTCGTTTTGACCCATGTGATATATCTTGCATACGCTTTTAAACTCTATATAAGCCATATTAGCCCTCCGTATTGCCGCTCAGCAGTTCCATATAAGTATCGGGCAAGTGCTGCTTGAGCACCGCATTGTCGGTCCATTGACCCGACAACTTGCTTAGGTATTCCATGAGGTCCGCAAAATCGCTGTCCTGCGCAATCGAGTCGGTCTGCAATTCTTGAAGTTCTGTGTTATTTGCATCGGCAGCCATGTTTTTTGCCAGCATTAGCATCACTTCAAACACGGTCATGCCGTCTTCCGACTCGCCCTCGCTTGTCAAGGAATGGCGCACGGTGTAGTAGGACTCAATATCGGGCGCCAGCTCGTTTAGCTTAAGCAGGGCATCGTCAATTTCGCTCTCCAGCTGAGAATCGTTTTGAAGCACTATGTCGTGTCCGGCGCGCATATAGCCCCAACTGCTAAGCGGCATCCTCGCCACCAGATCGCAGGGGTTGATTATGTTGAAAATATTGTCGCAACCGTCCATTGCTTTGCGTACGGTATTGGGCGTAGCGAACGTGTATACATATAGGTCGTTTGAATCGTATCGGGCGTTAAGCAGCACGCCCAGCAGATTTGCGCACGCCGCACCGCGGCTATGCCCCACGACCAGCACGAGCGGATTATCGTATGAATCGATTATCGTCGAAAGCTTTATAAACACATCGCTTGCGGCAAACAGAAAGTTCTCGGCATAATCGGCATCGGCGCTATGTGATGGCGCAAAGTCGAAATTCGAATACCACTCGCCCGCGCTGGTGCCGCGTATGGTGCATAGAATCAGCGTGCGTATGGCGCCGTCATATACTATATCTTGAGTAGCCACAGTATATGCGCAGGTATGCGCCGGGTCGTCCGAGGCTTTATCGTAATTGCTTTGCGCGATTACACTATAGCCTTCAGTTTCAAGAAGCTCTTTTGTTTTATCCGCAGTGTATACCGATGCGAGCTTTAAGGCGTACTGAGCAAACTCATTTGAGTATTCGCTGCTTGACGCAGGCAGCGCAATGCCGCTATCGGCGCATGCAATCTGCATGGTCATCATAAGTACTAACAGAATGCAGATGATGCAGCTTAGCTTTTTGTTCATAGGTTTTCTCCCCGCTATGCATTGTGTCGCATTTAAGATAATTCATAAATGGGCTTCATTATCGAAATGCAGCATCTGCGTTGCGATAATGAAGCCCTGTTAATTCATAATCAAAGGCTAAGCGGTACTTCCAATGGCTTTGAGCCCATGCTCTTGCTTGCCGCCTCAACCACTTCGATCAGTTGTTGTTCGCGCTTTTTCAGATTGACCTCGTATATTATCGATATACTGTCCTCGCGTACCATCGCCTCGGCGAGCCGCCCCAGCAGCTTTTCGCGGTATTCCTGTATCTCGGAAACTTTCCACATGCCGTACAGCGGCGCGAATATGTCTTCGCTGGCATATCGCTCATACAGCATTTTCAGGAATTCCTCCATGTCCTCGGCATTGTTGCCGGGTTCAAGGACAAAGAGCATACGGAAGAATGTATTCCAGTTATAATCGGTATTCAGGATCTTTTCAAAGTACCGACCCAAGACGCTGCAAAATTCCACATCACTCTTAAGCGGGCGTTCCAACTTAAGCGGCGACTCAAAGTCAAGCGGCAATGCGCCTATATAAGCCACGCGGTGGAATATCATCGTCACGATATTCAGATCGTTCATGCCCACGCGCGAACGCCTGAGTATATAGTGGCTAAGCGCGTCACAGCTGGGTTTAAAGTCGATAGTGAAGCCCAAAGAGCGCTGCATCTTCATAAAGAACATGTCGTTTATGCCCTTTGCCAGCACGACCTCAAGTGCTCCGTTGCGTATCTTCTGCTGTGTGCCCTCGGTCTGCACCTGTATGGTTTGATATATCGTATGCAGTTGGCTGTCGACAAGCTTTAAGTGAGTATAGGTCGAATTGAGCATGCTCTTCATAAAGCCGTCCATGAGCAGATACGCGTTGTTCTTATATACAATCTCATGCTCGACCTCGGCCCAGAATACATGCACCAGTGCCTTTATCTGCAGTTCAAAGCGCACGACCATACCGCTATCCATAGTATACCAGCCGTCAATGCGATATATCGGCAAGCCATTGACCTGAGTCTGTGGCTGCTTTTCGCGCAGATCAAATCGTATGCCCGGATAGTCAGGCGCATAGCTTAGGCCTTCGTCATCGCGCATGGATATGTACTTGCGCAGTTCGTCAAACAGTACCGCCTCTTCATCAAGAAAGCGGCACTCCACGCGAATGCCGATCAGGTCGGACAAGTCGGTAAGTAGCGTCTGCGCATCGGTAAAGCGCTTGTACATCTCCTTACGCAGTATCTTTTGCCTGAGGCTTGCGGCGGCCTTTACGCGCGACTGCGCGCCCAATACCATTTCCTTGCGCCCGTCCAACGCACCGGTCATATATTCGTGCAGATGCTCGGCAACTTTCTCCAGATCCGGGCGCCACTGTTCAAGCAGATCTATCGTCTTGTCCGTCAGCTCAAACAGGCTGAGTCTGCCCGGCAATGTGGACACGTCGCGGTATCTATGTGTGGTTCTATCGATATGCTCTACATCCGGAAAAGCGGTGCGATACATCCTTGCGCCCGCGCGCACCATGCGCACGTTCTGCCCTTCCGGTGCATGTGTTTCTTTCTTTTCATTATCGTTTTGCAAATTATCGTTCACGCTGTGGTCCCTTTCGATATGATTCATGTGCCTGCCTCGACAAATATCAGCTCACCGAACGCACAATTAGCCTCAATCAGCAGCGGCTGACCTGAGCCGCAATCATATGTGCCTTCGCCGAACGTAATAGTGCGACCACCCGGCGAGCGCAGTGAGCAGAATGCACCCGACGCCTCTATATGCACCGCCCTATCGCGCGGCAATATGACGACTGTCTTGCCAAACACGCAATCGATTGTAAGGCGATCATGCGCGATATACTCATCCGACAGGTCTATTTCGCTGGAATCAAACATGACCGTATACTCTATTTCAGTATCCGTTATCTCCATACGGCTACCGATTGAGGCCGGCTTATGCGACACGCCCGAGCTTATCAGCGATATTCCGCCCCAGATCAGTCCCACCGCGAGCAGCACCTTAAACACGGGTATGTTTATATGCAGCAGAGTCTTGACCAGCATGAGTGCACCGGCGATAATCAACAGCACAGGCCAGAACAGATTGCCCATTTTCACATATATCCCTTCTCGACCGTTATTGAGTGCACGACTGCGCACATAAAAATGTTACCATTCCCCTGCGCCCATGTCAATTAACGGCGAATGAGAATCAGATGAGAAGCATCATGCCTTCTTGCGGCGGAATATGATTTCGCGCTGCACGATATAGTTAAAGAAGAAGAGCAGCGTATCCACGCACATCTTGGCTATAACCGCATTCCAGCCGCACTTGGTGAGCAAATACAGTAGCGGCGTGCCTATGCATAGCGTTATGACAACCAAACTCATGTACATTATCAGCTCGCGCTTGCCGCCGTGCATATGGAATACGGCCTTCTGATTAATCTTAAAGTTGACCAGCGACGAGCATATCCTTGCCAGCACATGGCACACCTCTTCGGGCAAGCCAAACGGCAGCAGCAGAAGCAGTATATACATGCCGTAGTCGACAACCCACGATGCCGCAGAGCTGCACATATAGGCAATTATCTGTCTAAAGACGAGCATACCGTCCTTTAGCGCATTGAAGTGTGAACCGGCGTTGTCGTTTATGTATATGGTTTCGATAGGTACTTCGGTCGCGTGCATGTTCCAGTCCTTGAGCGCAAGGAGCATGTTCATTTCCAGCTCGTACCTTTCGCCGCCAAGCTTCATTATGCGCTTAAGGCAGCTCGCCGGAAAGCCGCGCAGACCGGTCTGAGTATCGGTTACCTTAATGCCGGTCGCAAACCAGAATACCGCACGCGTGATCTTATTGCCCAGCAGAGACCGCATGGGGACATTACCGGTAAACTTACGCGCGCCTATTATCATATCGTCCGGATGCTCACGCAGGGCATCCATTACGCGCTGAATATCGGCGGGGGTATGCTGACCGTCGCAGTCGGCGGTGACTACGCCCTTAAGCTCGGGGTGATTGATCAGAAGGTAATTGAAGCCGCTTTTGATCGCACGACCCTTGCCCTGATTGACGGCATGGCGAACCACGGGTATATCGCGCTTTTCCAGCTCGTCAAAGACTGCTTTCTGCTCCTGTGTGGAGCCATCGTCTACTATAAGCACGGACAACTTTGCCTCGGTCAGCTCATCGACGAGCTTTACCAGACGCATGTCGGGCTTATACGCGGGGATAAGCACTACGTACTCCATAAAAACCCTTTCCGGCATATCATATCGCAATGCCGTGTTTTGTTTTATTCTATATTATCATAGCTTTAGCGGGCAGTTTAGTCAAGCGAAAATGCATCTAAATCCGATTAAAAAGCGCCGCCTTCCGGAAAGAACCGGACGGTGGCGCTTCACATTTTAAGCTATTAGCTTAGTCCGCGGTGTAGGGCAGCAGCGCTATAGCACGTGCGCGCTTGATAGCTACAGAGAGCTGGCGCTGATGCTTTGCGCAGGTGCCGGACATGCGGCGGGGCAGTATCTTACCGCGCTCGTTGATATAACGGCGCAGACGAGCGATTTCCTTGTAATCGATATGCTCTACCTTGTCCACACAGAACTGGCACACCTTACGGCGGGGCCTACGGCCACGCGGACGGCGTGCGGCGCGATCGCCTCTATCTTCAGACATTTTGCGTACCTCCTTATAGGATCTGCCCTGCCATTATCAGAAGGGCAGTTCATCATTGTCCACCTGCGTAAACCCGTTCTGGCTGGTAAAAGCCGGCGGAGCGGGTGGCGGCGGAGCGTTGAATCCGTCGTTATGACGGGGTTCGTTGGCACCGGAGAGGAACTCTACATTATCGGCCACGATGTCAACGGCGGTGCGCTTTGTACCGTCCTGCGCATCATAGGTACGTATCTGAATCGATCCCTCGACGCAGACCTTACGTCCCTTGGACAGGTACTTCATGCACAGATCGCCTAATTGACGCCATGCGGTAATGTTGAAAAAGTCGGTTTCCCGCTGTCCCTGAGAATTGGTAAAACGGCGGTTCACGGCCAGGCCGAACGAACAACACGTTACCCCCGAGGACAAGGTTCTAGTCTCAGGGTCTCGGGTCAGGTTACCAATCAATATGACCTTGTTCAACCTCTGACACTCTCCTTTTCAGGGCTTTGATTATTCCTCTGCGGGCGCAGCTTCTTCAGCCTTGGGCTCTTCGGCAGTCGCGATCATCTCATCAGTCGCGGTATCCGCGATGTTGATGACGGGCGCGGGAGCAGCCGGAGCAGCAGCGGCAGCAGGAGCAGCCGGACGGAATTCACGCTTAGGCGGCAGCTTGCCATCGTTGGCAATCACCAAGTAGCGCAGTACGTTATCAGAAATCTGGAAATTACGCTCCAGCTCACGCGGCATGGTCGCGGGAGCAGTAAAGTACATCAGAACGTAATAGCCGATCGTCTTGTAGTTGATCGGATAGGCAAGATTGCGCTTGCCCCACTCGTCAATGCGCTCAACGGTACCACCGTTTTGCACAATCAGATTGCTGAAACGTTCGATAAGATCCTTGCGGGGCTGTTCTTCCATCGTCGCGTCGACGACGTACATTGCCTCATAATGATTCATCTGTTTCACCTCCTTATGGACTTGCGGCCCTGCACGTTCTTGCACAGGGCAAGGATGCGCCAGTTACGTATTATACCAGATGCGGCGATAAAATGCAATCGCCGCATCGTCTTTTTGTGTTTTTTAACAATTAGAGTGTGTTTCTAAAAGGGAAAGCTGCAAGTTCGAGTGGATTTTTC
>CAYTOU010000081.1:0-9580 GCA_964439295.1 uncultured Oscillospiraceae bacterium | reverse complement strand
TGGCTCGCCTGAAAGGAGAGCTGTCACCGCAGTGACTGAGAGGTCACCGTAACCCTGCACTCTAACTCAAACTAGTCACTCGCCTACTATCCACTAGTCACTAACTCCCCGTGCCCTAACTCAAGTCACCAGCTAACAGCTCCCAAACAACAAAGGCGCTCTTAACACCGCTTACTTTTCCGCGTTGGCATTGCGGCGACGCACTCGGCGCGCATGTATTTCCTGCACCACGGCAGTGATTATCGAAATAAGGTAGCACGCAGTCAACACCATTGTAAATATGCGGAGCATCGTCATCTCGCCGTACGTATTTACTTCAATGGAATCGACCAGATACGCCAGCGCTATTATCGATGGTATCAAGTGGGATTTAAGGCCAAAGCGGCTTTTTTCCGACTTTGAAAGCGAAGTATATGGCACTTTATTCACCTCTGACACATATAACATCCATGCGCTGTTTTAAGCTCACAACTGCGCACATTTTCATTATACATGCTTGTCACGACATTGTAAAGCGCAATCGGGGCAAGAATATGCGGTTCAATTACGAGATTTCAATTACAAAACGGCAATATCAAAGCCTGCCGCAGGCAAAAACGCGGCAGGCTTTGAAGCTCTATATATCAATCTCAGAACAGGTCTTCATGCACCGTATCCAGCGAGAAGCAGCTCTTGGGCATGGTGCGCGGCTCGGTCCAGCGTCCGCCGGTGAAGTCGGGTATAGCCACGGGCGAAGAGCCCATTGCTATGGACTGCTCGCTCAAGCAGGTTATGCTCATCCATGCGGCGGCATCGTACACGTCTATGGGCGGTTGGCAGTCCTTCTGCACGCTCTCGATGAAGGAGCGCAGTGCAAGATAGTCCATGCCGTCATGACCGCCGCGCGGACCGAAGTCCTCATATGCCTTCCACAGCGGATGCATATACTCGGTCATGTACTTTTCGTCGCTTTCCCACCTATGCGTCCAATAATGCGGATCTACCGGGCTTATGCCATCCAGGTATATGCCGGCGTTGTCCTCTTCCCATATGCCCTTGGTGCCCTGTATCACGCCGCCGCGCGAATACGGACGCGGCAGTGTGCAGTTATGCGTAAGCGAAATCATCTCGCCGCCCGCGCACTTGATCAGCGTGGTGACGACATCGCCTTCGTTAAAGCGCACGTCCTTCCACTCTTCGCCGCGATTGGCGCGCATCCACGCCTGCTGTCCGGCCGCGCGGGAAGCCATTGCGGTCAGAGTCACCATGCGGTTGCCGCGGTTGATCTTCAGATACTGCGCTATCGGACCCAGTTCATGCGTCGGATAGAGCTCACCATTTCGGTTTAGGAAATTGCGCTGACGATAGTGGTGGGTTATGTCGCCATTGCCTATTTCATCGCGCAGGTCATGCTCGTAACCGCCGGCGCAGTATACCACATCGCCGAACATGTCTTTCTTTATCATGTTGAGCAATGTCATTTCCTTTTTGCCAAAGCAGCAGTTTTCAAGCAGCATGCAGGGCACGCCGGTCTGCTCGCTGGTGCGTACCAGCTCCCAGCACTCAAACACATCGGTCGCGCCGCCGACTTCCATCGCCGGGCGAATGCCATGCTTCATGGCATCGATGGCAATGCGAATATGAGAGCACCAGTCGGTGGTGATAAGTATGGCCTCGGCATTGGCCTTTTCGATCATCTCATGAGTATCGGTGAATGTCAGCGGGCGATTGCCGCCGCGCTCCTTAACCACGGTATCGGCGGCCTTTAATGCACGTTCCTCAATAACATCGCAAACGCCGACTATTTCGACGTCCTTCATTTCAAGCAGTGTTTTCATCTGGCTGGTTCCGCGCGGACCCAAACCGGCTACACACATGCGGACACTACGACCAAAGTCCCAAATGCTCATATGTATTTCCTCCTATATCAGGATACTTTATAGATTATAGCACAGTGGCCGGACTTTGACCATATATTTTTTCAAGAGTGGAAAAAATGGGCAGCATGCACAAAATACGCGTGTAAATCAGTACAGTACATTTGAATTTCCTATCAACTTGCGCTTTTTAGTCTACAATGCTATACTTCAAATCAATACACAGCCGGGTGGTGATTGCCGTGTTCTGGGCATTTTCAATGCATAAAACTATGACCTCGCGCAGTATACGCATACCGTCGGGCGGCAGGAATATGGACTTGCTTATACTCTCGCCCACAGGTGCCGCGCCGCGGGAAGGGCGTGCGGGCGTAATGTGGATACACGGCGGCGGATACATAACCGGCATGCCCGAAATGGCGTACATGTCGCGGGCGCGCGATCTGGTGCGGCTGGGTGCAGTCGTGGTTTCACCGCGATATACATTGGCGGGGCAAGCGCCCTACCCTGCCGCGCTGATGGACTGTCACAATGCGCTCATGTACCTAAAGCAGCACGCGAATGAACTTGGTGTGCGCAGCGATCAAATTATGGTGGGCGGCGAAAGCGCGGGCGGAGGTCTGGCGGCAGCGCTCTGCATGTACGAAAAGGACATGGGCGGCGTAAATATAGCGTATCAAATGCCGCTATATCCGATGCTGGACAATGAGGATACCGCCAGTTCGCGCGACAATCACGCGCCGGTATGGAACACGCGGCGCAATCACTACGGATGGGCTCGGTATCTAAATGGCATTGCGCCGGGCAATGTGCCCAAGTATGCGTCGCCCGCGCGATGCACGGACTACTCCGGTCTCCCGCCATGTTATACGTTCGTCAGCACAAACGAGCCGTTCTATACCGAGACGCTTGAGTACATAGACAATCTCAGGCACGCGGGAGTTAAGGCGGAAGTCGACATTTACCCGGGGCTCTTTCACGCGTTCGATATGCTATTGCCTTTTTTGAAGGTAAGCAAGCAGGCGGCAGCGGCGTTTGACAGGCAGTTTGAGTATGCTTTGGAAAATTACTTTGCGGTGCAGAGGGAGTGATTTTGGAGGGCGATTCCGTGCATGATGCTTTCGCCTGCGCTGAACGTCAAAAACGCCTTACCCCATTGTTAAATCACGAAATCAGCCATTGACATTTGAATTTGTTTTGATACAATATCACTTGTGTTCGTCGGAGGGCAAGTTGTTCAAATAAGAAACAGCAGCCGGATAAGGCGCAGACTGAGATGTCTGTCCTTACCCGGCTTTTTTCATGTGGAAAAGGAGGAATGAATTATGGACCTTCTGCACGGCAAAGTAAAATCGCTCTATTTCAAGTACCTGTCCGCGGCGTTCGGCAGCGCGCTGATATCATGCATATACGGCATGGTGGACATGGCTATGGTCGGTCAGTATCAGGGACCCAACGGCACGGCGGCGCTGGCTGTCGTGGCGCCGGTATGGAATGTGATATACAGCCTGGGACTGCTTATGGGCATAGGCGGCAGCGTGCTTTTCAGCACATTGCGCGCGAGCGGTCAGAGCAAGGGACGCGAAAACCAGTACTTCACGGCTGCGGCGATAGGCTCATGCATACTTGCCGTAGTGGCCACTGTCGGCGTAATATGCTTTGAAAAGCCCATACTCACATTCTTCGGCGCGGATGAAACTCTTTTGCCGATGGCAATTGAGTACATGCAGCCCATCAAGTTTGTATTCCCGCTGTTTTTGTTCAACCAGATGCTGGCAGCGTTTTTGCGCAATGACGGTAATCCGGGTCTGGCGACATTCGGCGTGCTGGCGGGCGGCATATTCAACGTATTCGGCGACTATATGTTTGTATTCCCCTGCGGCATGGGCATATACGGCGCGGGACTCGCCACGGCGATAGGTTCGTCGATATCGTTTGTAGTAATGATGACGCACTTTTTCAGCCGCAAGAACACGCTTAAGCTGGTGCGCGTTGAAGGTTTGGGTAAGAAGCTTTCCGAAATCACCGTCAACGGCTTTTCCAGCTTCTTTATCGACGTGGCAATGGGCATACTGACGGTGCTGTTCAACCGTCAGATAATGAAGTATCTGGGGTCCAATGCGCTGGCGGTATACGGGCCCATCATAAACATAAGCACATTCGTGCAATGCTGCGCATACAGCGTGGGTCAGGCCGCCCAGCCCATTATTTCCGCCAACTTCGGCGCGAACAAGGGTTCGCGCATAAAAGAAACTTTGCGCCTGTCCATATGGACATCGGCCGCGTTCGGGATATTCTGGACGGCTCTGAGCATGATATGCCCTAACCTATACATATACATATTCATGAGCCCGACCGACGAGATACTCTCAATCGCGCCCGCGATAATACGCGCATATGCGCTGTCGTTCATACTGCTGCCCTTTAACATATACTCCACGTATTACTTCCAGGCGATAATGAAGCCCAAGGCGGCGTTCATCGTATCGGTTGCGCGCGGGCTCGTCATAAGCGGCATACTGATACTGGTACTTCCCCTGATAATGAACGCTAGCTCGCTGTGGTATGCCATGCCCATAACCGAGATTGTTACAATGTGCTATGCCATAGCCGCGATGAAAAAGTATACCGCGCTTTTGCCCGAAACCGTCGATTGATGGTTGGAGGTGCTATGCCCACGGATTGTCCGTGGGCTTTTTTGCGCGCAAATCGGTTAAGATACAATTGCATATTGCGTTTAGCTGTTGACATATGCATTTGGATGTACTATCATCTAGTTGGTTGATAGTACATCTTGTTTTGTAATACCCGCAAAGGAGGCATGCATATGGACAAAAGCAGGCGCAAGATAACCAAGATCGCGCGCGAGGTCTCTACATTCACGGTCAGCGAAATGAAGGCCGAAGGCGTGGGCACGGCGGAGTTTGACTTCATACACCTGGTGCGGCACAACCCGGGCATAACTCAGGCGACCGTGCGCGAAAAGCTGGGCATAGACAAGGGCGCGGCAGCGCGGCGTGCCGCGAGTCTTGAAGCCAAGGGCTATCTCAGGCGCGAAAGCAATCCCAATGACGGACGCAGTCAATTGCTTTACGCGACCGAGCAAGCGGAAAGCCTCAAGAATTCAAAGGCGCACATCGAGGCGGTATTCTATGAATGGTTGCTGAGTGAACTTAGCGATGACGAATGCGATGCGTTTTTGCAGACGCTCGACAAGCTGTATATGCGCTCAAAGACCGAGAGTCGCGCGGGTTTCCCCAACGTGAAGAAGCTTATGAGTGAGCGGGAGGATGAAGGCAATGTCTAAAGAGCAGTTTAAGCCCAACCGCGTGCTATCCTACTTTCGAATAGAGTGGTTTACGCTCGCGCTGGTGACCGTGTCGGGGCTTATATACAATCTGGGATTGCTGGCAGGACCGTGGTTTGAAGGGCGCATGGCGGGGTGCCTTATCGACATACTGAACAGTCAAGACACGTTTTCGTCCATGCTGACGCTGGTCATATGCTATGCGCTGTCGATTGCCGTTGTGCAATGCGCGCGGTATGTGAAGAGGTTTTACGTGCGCCGATTTGCGAACAACGTCAATCGCCGCATGAAGTGCATACTGTACGGGTGCCTGATACGCAAAAGCCGCGCCGAGCTTGAAAACGAAGGTGCGGGCAGCGCGATGACAAAGGCGATACAGGACGTGGACGACTGTGTCGAGGGTATGCGCAAATTCACCACCGAGATATTCGATACCGGCGTGGCGCTGTGCGCCTATGCCGTGATGCTGCTGGTGTACGATTGGCGGTTGGCGATACTGAGCATGCTATTCCCGCCCATATCGTATTTCATTGCCGAAAAGATGAAGCGAGTGGTGCAGCGCACAGGCGCGGCATACAAGGAAGCAAATGCGCGCCTGAGCGCAGCTACGCTGGACAGGGGTACCAACGCACTGACATACCGCGTGTTCGGATGCGAAAAGCAGCGCCGGGACGCGTACGAAAACGAGCTTGACGGATACGAGAGTGCCGCAATCAAGGCCAACATATGGTCAAGCACTATGCCGCCGCTTTATCGCATAATTTCCATGACGGGCACGCTGTTTATAGTATATTTAGGCGCGCGCAACATACGCGGTAATGGATTTACGCAATGGGACGTGGCGGCGTTTACGACATTCCTGTCGTGCTTTACAAAGCTATCCACCAAATCCTCCAGCGCGGCAAAGCTGTTCAATGCCGTGCATAAGGCGCAGGTATCGTGGAAGCGCATAAAGCCGCTCATGAGCGATAGTACGCAGAATCAGCCCATGAAAGCATTGCCCGCCGCGCAGCTCAAAGCGGAGCATGCCGCCTTCACATGGTCGGACGGCAAGGCAGTGCTTAAAGATATATCTTTCAGCGCACAGCCGGGTCAGATAATAGGCATAACCGGACCGGTCGCATGCGGAAAATCCACATTGGGCAAGATGTTCCTATGCGAATATCCGTATACCGGCAGCATTTTGTTCGGCGACAAGGAACTAAGCAGCATGGACGCGCACGAGCGCACAGGCGTCATAGGCTACTTAGGGCATGATCCCGAGCTGTTCAGCGATACGATAGAAAACAACATACTGCTCGGGCAGGATGCGGATGCGGAAAGCTATCTGCGCGCGGTATGCCTTGACGATGAAGTTAAGCATATGGAAGACGGCATACATACTCAGGTCGGTTCCGGCGGCGTGCGCCTGTCGGGCGGTCAGGCGCAGCGTCTGGCGCTGGCGCGCACGCTTTGCCACATGAAGCCCGTGCTTATACTCGACGATCCGTTCTCGGCGCTGGACAAGCAGACCGAAAAGCAGGTATTTGAGAATATGCGGGAAAAATGCAAATCGAGCATAGTACTGCTCATATCGCATAGGCTGTACCTTTTCCCGCAAATGGATAAAGTCATTTGGATGGACGGCGGACGCGTTACGGTCGGCACGCATGACGAGATTATGAAGTCTTCCGAGGAATACAGGCAGTTGTTTGCACAGCAGGGAGGTCAGTCCCATGAAGAAAAGTAATCGCGTAAGCGGCATAATACTGGACACGGTATGCCGCAAAAAGGCGTTATCACTGGGCATTATATGCGCCGTATGCGGTGCAATCGCGGCATCGCTGTTTCCGCCGCTGATACTGGCGCAGGTGATCGATGCGCTGGCGGCGGGGCGGGATGTAAATTTCGCAATGGCGCTTGCGTACTTTGCGCTTATCGCCCTTGCGGGACTTACCGAGTCGCTGCGCGAAGGCGGGCTGACCGTGCTCGGTCAGAAGATAACGCATGCACTGCGCACAAGGCTTATGGACAAGATGGGTCACTTGAGTGCGGACAGCTTAAACCATATCGAGCCCGGCGCGCTGGTTTCGCGCTTTGTGGGCGATGTCGACACGGTCGAAAAGCTGTTCACGAGCGGCATAGTCAGCATGTTCGCGGACGCATGCAAGATAATCAGCATACTGGCGATTATATGGACGTGCAGCCGCGGTCTTACGATGATACTTATCGTTATACTGCCGCTCCTGTTTTGGTTCACGCGATATGTGCAGAAGAACATGCTCGCGGCACAGCTAGAAAACCGCCGCGCGGTAAGCCGCGTATCGGCGCATGT
This sequence comes from uncultured Oscillospiraceae bacterium, assembly GCA_964439295.1. Lineage (GTDB taxonomy): Bacteria > Bacillota > Clostridia > Christensenellales > Aristaeellaceae > Fimadaptatus. The sequence continues at coordinate 2,103 of CAYTOU010000081.1, read as the reverse complement.
CCCCGAAACGCTCAAGAACATTCGCACGATACACACATTGGGCAAAGAAGAGTATATGGAAAAGCGATACGACGCGTCCATAGAGGACAGCTACCGCGCCGTTGAAAAGACCAACTTCTACGATGCGATATACTCCCCCATCGTGCTTATACTCAATGCCATTGTCGTGGCTATCGTAATGCTGCTTTCGGCATCGGGCAACGAAAAAGTGCTCGTGCTTTTCGGCATGTCGGCGGGCACAGCCGTTGCGGTGATGAACTACATATCGCAGATATTTACGCCCATAGAGAGTCTGGGCATGGAGATACAGACCATACAGTCGGCGCTCGCGGGTGTGCGCAGGATAAACGAGTTTTTGAATCTGGACGAAGAAGAGCCGCGCACTGCTCATTTACCGAAAATGCATGCATCCTCCGATCAGCCTTTGGTCGAAGTGAATGACGTGACGTTCGGTTACGATGAGCGCAGTGTGCTTAAGCATTTGACATTCAATGTGCGCACAGGCGAACAGGTTACGCTCAGCGGACGCACGGGCGCGGGCAAGAGCACCGTGTTTAAACTGCTGCTAGGGCTATACTCGCCCACGCAAGGGCAGGTGCTGATAGATGGCGTACCCGCGCGCGACATTGCCGCCGATGAGAGGCGTAAGCTATACGGATACGTCGAGCAGAGTTTTCACATGGTACCCGGCACCGTGCGCGATCAGATAACGCTTTTCGATACGAGCATAAGCGACGAAGCGATAGAAAAAGCCGCCGAGCTTGCGGGACTGAGTCAGGCGATATCCGCACTGCCTCAAGGGTTGGATACACTGTGTACGGCGGGGCTATTTTCGCAGGGACAATGGCAGCTATTGTCAATTGCACGCGCGGCGGCCGCCGACCCGAGGATTCTGCTGCTGGATGAAATCACCGCCAATCTGGATGCCGAAACCGAAAGTACCGTGCTGAGTGCGCTTAAGCGCGTATCGGCGGACAGGACGGTTATATCGATATCGCACAGGACGGGCGCACAGACCGGGCGCATCATACCTATAGAATCGGCTCAATAGGTATGGCATATATGATGATATAGGTTTGCGTAATTTGTTGCAACTATACGAATTAATTTCACCGTGGTAGAAATTGCGTTGCTGCTCTTTTCAAGCCGAACGCAATATGATATAATAGCTGAGCGTGTAAATGATGCACTCAACCGATTTACATATATTCGGAGGTATTACAATATGAAGGCGATAGTATTGGCCGCGGGCAAGGGCAAGCGGCTTAACAGTGAAAAGGCACAGTTGCCCAAGGTTATGCGCGAGGCGGCAGGTCGTCCCCTGCTGAGCTATGTGCTTGAGAACATATCGTTCATACCGCATGCCGACACGGTTATAGTTGTGGGTTACATGGCGGACACGGTAAAGGCCGCCTTCCCGGGCGACTACAACTTTGTCATGCAGACCGAGCAGCTGGGCACGGGTCACGCCACCGCGATGGCCAAGGATGTGCTGGATGGCTACACCGGCGACGTATTGGTATGCTTTGGCGACATGCCGCTATTCAAGCAGGAGACGTTCATTGAACTATTCAAAAAGCATGCCGAGGACGGCAATGCGGTGACGCTTTTGACCGCCATGACAGAAGTACCGCCGGCATATGGTCGCATAATACGCGACGCGGACGGCCATCTCGTCGACATAGTCGAGCAGAAGGATTGCACTCCCGAGCAGGCCAAGATACGCGAGGTAACGCCGGGCGTATACGTATTCAAGTCCGAGTGGCTATTCAAGGCGCTTACGCACCTGAAGAACAACAACGCGCAGGGCGAATACTACCTGACCGACACGCCCAAGATAATAATGAGCATGGGCGGCAAGGTCGGCTCGGCCATGATAAACGACGAAGTGCAGATCATGGGCGTAAATACCCAGCAGGAATTGGATAATGCCGAGGCCGCGCTTTTGGCGCGGAGGGGGTAATCTTCCGGCTTTCGCGAAATGCTATAAAGAATGTCAAAGAGTCGACCTTTCCTTGCGGATCGGTCGACTCTTATTTTCGTATGCCCTACTCCCTTACAGCTTCAAAACGTCATGAATATACTCACGCGAGATCTGCGCAG
>CAYTOU010000080.1:0-9630 GCA_964439295.1 uncultured Oscillospiraceae bacterium | reverse complement strand
CGCCGATGGCTATCGTGTAGCCCTTTTCGCCGGTCACGCGCTCGTAGGCACGCAGCAGTCCCTCCACCACGAAGTGATCCTTAGGCACGTACAGCGGCTTACTGTCACCACGCAGAGTCGCGCTGACTCCGTACGGCGCCGCCAGCTCAGCTACCTTTGAGAGCATCTCGCTCGACTTGGCACTTACCGGATAGCGAATATCCAGCTTACCCTGCACATGACCTTCTTCGCATGTGAGTATGCCGAAATTGCAGGTCAGTGCGCCGGATACGTCATCGCTTATGCGTATGCCAAGCTTATCGCCGGTGTACTCAATGCCCACCAGCTTTGCAAGTGCGGTTATAACAGGCTGATTTGCGCCCATTGCGTCCAGAGCAATGCAGAGTATGCCCGCCGCGTTTATGCCGTTTTCGGGCATTGCCGCATGCGACGCTACGCCATGCGAATAGAGTACGCATTCATTTTCGTTTTCGCCCGGTACGACCTCCAGCATGTATGCCATGTCGCCGGCCTTTACAAGCAGCTTTTTGCACTCCTCGGCGCTTATGCCCAGCGTTGCCTTTGCTAGGTTAGGCACTATGTTAACGCGCACGCCGCACTTTATGCTCTTTATTTCAAACGCGCCGACACCGTTCTTGAGTTCGCCGTCCAGATTGATGCCCAGACCGCCCTTTTCGCAATTGATGACCGGATAGTCCGCATCGGGAGAGAAGCCGTAATCGGGCATTGCGTTTTCGCGCTTATAATACGCTATATCGGCAGAGCCGGTCTCTTCGTTAAGGCCCAGCAGTATGCGCACGCCGTCCTTGAGCTCTATGCCGGCATCTCGAATAGCCTTTAGCGCGTACAGTGTGCTTACCATGGGGCCCTTATCATCGGATGTGCCGCGGCCGTACATACGGCCGGAGTCTATTTCGGCACCATACGGCGCATGCGACCAGCCTTCACCTTCGGGCACAACGTCCATGTGACCCAGTATGCCCAGAGTGCGCTCGCCCTTGCCGTAGTTTACCTCCAATAGGTAGTTATCGACATTGCGCATATCAAAGCCCAGCTGCGCCACCGTGCGCTGTGCTTCCTCCAGCATGCTATGTACGTTTTCGCCAAACGGCATTTCGCCCACTTCGTCGGACTGAACGCTGGGTATTTTAATCCAGCGGCTAAGCGTTTCGATCATTTCATCGCGGTTACTATCGATAATACCAAATACCTTTTCGAGATTGTCCATATATGTACCTCCACACAAATTTGATTATCACAATATACGACCCAGCACGCCGATCAGCGCCACATACATGGCGATTCCGGCAATCGGCACCAGTAACTGAGGCGCAAGGCTTGTGCCGCCCCTACCGATGCATGCGGGTCTATGCTTATTGAGAGCACGCGAAATCGGCTTTTCAAAGCAATACGTAATCAGCGTGGCTATCGCAAGACTTACGATGAGGCTAATCATAAAGTACGGCAGACGCCATGCCTCATCGTACATCGGATAGGATTGACCTTCCGGAATGGTGTACTCGGGAATATGCCACTCTTTAAATCGGAGCGCAATCAGCATATGCCACATATACAGCTGATACGATATACTAGAGATATAGCGCGTAAAGGGATTGCCGAATATTCGCCTGAGCCAATTGCAAGAAAACGCAGAGCTCATAATCGCCAAGCCCAAGGCGATTATGTTGTACTTGCGCAGGTTCATCTGACCTATCGAAGTACCGCCTGAGGCCGAGCGCGATGCATTAAAGAGCATCTGATCCAGCCAGAAAAACAGCACAAAGGCAATCGTGAGCGCGGTGAAAAGCGGTGCGAGCGTCTTTTTCTGTTTATCATCCAGCGCATGCTTTATGCGTCCAGTCAGCCATGCGGAATACATACCGCCCACAAACACATCTATCATAGCGGGCAGTTGGTTCATAAGATAGACTATGTTGCTTGAGTCTATGCTGCGCAGATAAAAGCGCCAGCTTTCGCCGATTACGAATGCGCCTATCATAACCCCATGCGGATGTTTGCGAAATACGCGCAGTATCAGCGGGAACAAAAGGTAAAACTGCATCTCAATCGGCAGCGACCACAGTACGCCGTTGAACGGGTTGGTATACATCCGCGCCGTAGACGTTTGCCCAAGGAACAGTCCGCCGATAAAGTGATACCACCATTCCCTATCGCTCAGTTGGTAACTACGTAAACTAGCCCACGGCATGCAGCCCATATACAATATCGCGCCGACAAAGAAGCACAGGTAGTAGCTGGGCATTATGCGCGTAAAGCGCTTGTAGGCAAACTCGCGTGCGTTGAACGGCCTTTGGGGATTCATCGCCACAGGATAGAACAGGCAAAAGCCGCTGAGCAGGAAAAGCACCTCCACGCCCAGTCCACCGCTGACGATCCACGGCTCCACGCTGATGTTAAACGTACGCCCGAAAAGCTGTATATTCCAGCTGAAACCCACCCATGACTGCTGCCAGTAATGGAAAAGCAACACCATTATGGTTGCCGCAGCGCGAAAGCCATCCAGCGTATCCAGATAATTCGGTATATCGCGTGCGCGACGATTTAGCCTTCTGCGGCTTTTGTCTTGACTGACGGTCGTTTCCAACAGCGGTTGCCTCCCATACTTTACCTAAATCCTTGCGATACATTTACATATTCAATTGTACTCCAAAGACTTTATGCACGCAAGATGGGATGAGAAAAAAACGCAAGTTTAGACGAACAAAAAAGGGGCGCGCCTCTGATAAACATTTTTTCAGAAGCGCGCCGGCTCATTTTTTCGATTATTCTATTCAGGCGATGATGTTTATTTCGGCAGTCGGATGTACTGACTTATGTCATCCTTCAGTCCCTGAGATTAAGCCTTCCAGCACCGAGGTGAACTCGGTAATCGTGTCATCGGGTCTGCTGCCGGACTCAAGTTGCTGTATACTCTGCGTCATAAGTTCGGTCAGGCGCGTGTAAGTATCCGTTGTTATCAGCTCGTCCCCTCCAAATGCCTCCACTTTGTACACGCTCAGCGCATCGGCGGCGTATACATGCTTGATGATATCGTTAAGCGTATCTATGCGGGCATCGCCGGACTCGTTTTTCTGATTATCGATAAGTATCTGCACGGCATTTATTTCGCCACCAAAGCGTGCAACCAGCTTTTCGCAGCTTTCGCTATGCGTATCCGATACACTTGACGCACCCTTTGCCGTCACAATCAATGCTATCATGAGTATCAGTGCAAGTATGCTTACGGCGATCAGCGCTATCTGCTGTGCAGATATCCTATTATAAGCGCCGAAACCGTTTCGTTTTGCCATGTTTCTCTTCCTTTCTGTGCCTGGATAAATAATCAAAACCGTCGGTTGGAAACAGACCGAATATATATATTCGCCGCACCACGGCATTTTCCTGCATTGTGCGCCACTGTTTTGCATTTTCGCTCCACTTTTAATGTGCTGAATGGCTATTTATATGCTCTCACATGCCACTTATCACCACATGCAGAGAATTTTCGAAATAAAATAGCCACGCGCCACCCGATACTATGATCGAGTAGCGCGCAGCTATGGTGGATATGAAAGGTTGGCTAATTTATGATGGTGGATTGCAGTTATTGCAGGCGGCTAATCCTGCACTCTGCGCATCCCTAAGTGTCATGGCATTGGAGTATTCCTTGCCGCCGCAGCTGGAGCTTGCATGATAGAACAATGCCCCATCGGCGGTGTACACTATTGTATCTTGGTTTGTATCCTGACTGCTCGTACCCTGGCTTTCACTCTCGGTCACCGTATCGGCGGGAACAAATGTCGCCTCAGCCGGAGCAGCCGTGTTGGGTACGAATTCAGAGGAATCTACGGTTTGGGTCGAGCCGTCATCGGTAACTGCCGGAGTTGCATCGGCCTCAACATACTCGTAAGGCAGAGCGGTTGCATCGGGCAGTGCGGTCGGTTCGGCTGTGACAGATGCCGGAGCGTACACTGAACCCGAACCGGGCATAAACGTCGTGGCATCCGGCATACCCGCCGAATTGGAAAAGAACAGATAGCTTTCGAAAAACAGTATTATTCCGGCGAGCACACTGACAAGTAAACGCGTGCGCATGGAATACCTTTGCATTGCCCACATATACGCCGCGCCGATTGGCGGCACAAGTATGCAAAGCGGTATAAGCCAGCCTTCACGCTGTCTGCGTACACTTTTGCGTGCGGACCGTGAGCGTGCCTGCTGTGTCGGTCTTTGCTGCCCGGCGCGCTGACCGCTTGAATTGCCCGCAGCCTTTGGGTTCTCTCTCATAGTCTATTTATTGCCGCACAGCGGCTCCTTCTTCATCTAAGTATACTTCTCTTTTGAACCATTATACCAAACGTATGCTGTAAATGCAAGCACACATCGATGTCAATTTCGCGGCATATTCGCGATTGCGCCGCGTGCAGCCTCTTCAAGCACTACGCGCTGATTATCCGGACTTATTGCCAGGGCATTTCGGATTTTTCCGACCAGTTCATCCGGATTCATTTTCGCGCCGTTTGTAAGCCAGCGGCATATGCATGCCCTAAGCGCGTCGGCATAAAACATCGCGTTGAAGTCGCTTTGATCGGAGTTTCCGAAGGATTCGGTAAATGCCACTTTCAACAGCTGATATATTACCTCGCCGAAATACTCGTAGAACGAATTCTGTCCGGTAAACTTGAGCGCGTTTATGTAAAACGACCTATTCTTATGCAGATATTGGCATATATTCTCCAATTCCTCATACTCGTTCACGTTGGACGCGTTCTGAAGCTCGGTTATCAGCTCGGTATAGAATATCCAGTTTACGAGATCGTACTTATCACGAAAGTGATAGTAAAAGCTTTGTCTGTTCATCTGGCAGCGCTCGACTATATCGGCTATGCTTATCTTGACAAGCGGCTTTTCGTTCATGAGCTCCTTAATAGCCTGTGCAAGCGCGCGCTTGGTCAGCGATGAATCCGGCATTGCCAAACCTCCCTCGCATAAAATTCGTTATGATCAGTGCTGCTGGCCGTCGTCCGGCAGTTCGTCCTGAGTCTTATCCGAATACGTGCGCCTGTACTGACCGGGCGACACGCCTTTGAGCGTCTTAAACTGAACGCTGAAGTGGGATTGATTGCTGTAGCCCACGCGCGAGGCTATTTCGCCCATCGACATGTATGTATCGGTAAGCAGACGGCAAGCCTCATTCATACGGCACGATATCAAGTAGTCCTGCAGCGACAGACTCATTTCCTGCTTAAACACGTGCGACAGATGATAATAACTTATGTGCAGCTCATCGGCAATATCGCGCACGGTCATCTTGCGCATATAATTGCAGTCGATATATGCGCGCGCCTTGAGCGCAACGGAGTCGATTGGCGCTTCACCCGCATTTTGATCGGCTTGGGAATAACTTCCCTTGCTGAGCAGGCGCAATATTACAATGAGCGTGCTGGACAAAAGGTTATTGCACAGCTGGTCATAGCCGGCATCGCGCCTTGAGCACTCATCAAACATAGTACGGAATATTTGCTTAAGAAGCGGCGCATATGTACCCGTTTCGATTACAGGTGCGTGCCCGGGCGGCAGAATGCAGTTGGGTTCCAGATTGCCCACCTGAAAGTCACCCAAACGCATATGGAACATCTCGGGACCGCGCCGTGACGCGCGCCAGCTTTCCTGATGCGCAACGCCCGGATTATATATCGCCATACAGCCCGAGCGCAACGGATAATTGCAGTCCTCTATTCTGACACTGCCTTCGCCCGACATTACGAAGATTATCTCGCTCACGTCGGGATGGCTGTGTACGGGTGCAAGCCAGTTTTGCTCATCGGACAGCATTCCCACGCATTTGACTGAGGGATACCGCACGATATTAAAACGCGCACCGTGAAAGTCAACCAAATGAGTATTCGGCATATCTTTATGCGGTGAATGGCATGTGCCGGGTTTTGATATATCCGACCATGCATATCGCCTCTCCTCACTTAATATGCGCGCCGATAGGCATCGCTTACATTAATGATATACATATATCGGTGCCATGTCAAGCAAAAACAACCTATCTTTTCGACAATAATCGCAAATGCCATTTAAAAGCACAAATTCAATCTTAAACAGCATCCTAAAAAAGCAAAAACGTTCAGATTCACTATAAAATCTGGACGTTTTTTGCCAACGCGCCTGGCGCGATTCGAACGCGCGGCCTTTCGAGTCGGAGTCGAACGCTCTATCCCCTGAGCTACAGGCGCATATGTTTTTTGTCACAAAAGTCATTATACCACGCATCCGTGGGATTGTCCAGCGAATTTGATGGAAATAGTAAATTACGAAGGCTGCGCAGCTTGAATGCAGCGCGTACTTTCAGTTTAAAGCACACATCCCCTTGTTCATCAAAAAGCACAAACAAATTCCCGCGGACATTCTGAAATTGTGTAAGCAAAAGACGAACAAAATTAACGTATCTCTACAGTTATTCGATAAGATTTGTGCTATAATTGGTTTGTCAAAGGATCCTCACTTTAAAGAAAAGAGGTTGTATCTAATGGCTAATCGTATAGTACTTAACGGTGTTTCGTTCCATGGCAAGGGTGCCATTTCTGTAATTGCCGACGAAGCCAAGGCTAAGGGCGTCAACAAGGCTTTCGTCTGCACCGACCCCGACCTGCTCAAGTTCGGCGTAACCAAGAAGGTTACCGATGTGCTCGATGGCGCCGGCATGGCTTATGAAGTATATTCCAACATCAAGCCCAATCCCACCATCGAAAACGTTCAGACCGGCGTTGAGGCTTTCAAGAAGAGCGGCGCCGACTACATCATCGCCATCGGCGGCGGTTCCTCCATGGATACCGCAAAGGCCATCGGCATGATCATCACCAACCCCGAGTTCGCCGATGTACGTTCTCTGGAAGGCGTTGCGCCCACCAAGAACAAGTGCGTATTCACCATCGCCGTGCCCACCACCGCAGGCACCGCGGCTGAGGTTACCATCAACTACGTTATCACCGACGTAGAAAAGAAGCGCAAGTTCGTTTGCGTCGATGCAAAGGACATCCCCGACATCGCTATCGTCGATCCCGACATGATGAGCACCATGCCCAAGGGTCTGACCGCCGCGACCGGTATGGACGCGCTGACCCACGCAATCGAAGGCTACATCACCAAGGGCGCATGGGAAATGACCGATATGTTCCACATCAAGGCCATCGAGATCATCTCCCGCTCGCTGCGCAGCGCTGTTAACAACGAGCCCGAGGGACGCGAAGGCATGGCTCTTGGCCAGTATGTTGCCGGCATGGGCTTCTCCAACGTAGGTCTGGGCATTGTTCACTCCATGGCTCACGGTCTGAGCGCGCTGTATGACACCCCTCACGGTGTTGCTTGCGCAATCATACTGCCCACCGGTATGGAGTACAACGCCGAGGTCAGCGGCGAGAAGTATCGCGAAATCGCTCGCGTAATGGGCGTTAAGGACGTCGACAGCATGAGCCAGGCCGAGTATCGCAAGGCTGCCATCGACGCTGTAAAGCAGCTGTCCAAGGATGTAGGCATCCCGCAGGATCTCAAGGGCATACTGAAGGAAGAAGACGTTCAGTTCCTTGCCGAGTCCGCATACGCAGATGCTTGCCGTCCGGGCAACCCGCGTGATACCTCTGTTGAAGAGATCGCTGCTCTCTACCGCAGCCTGATGTAATCCGATTACACGAAGCGCCGTCTCTTTATTATGAGGCGGCGCTTTTATATGTCCGCGCTGCACCCGGCAGCAATGATATTAACGAACGGAGCATGCCCAATGAAGGAGTTTGTAATTACCGGCAAGGATGATGGTCGGCGGCTGGACAAATGGATGCTGGCTAATATGCCGCTACTGTCGCCCGGGCTATGCCAGAAGTATTTGCGGCTAAAGCGCGTAAAGCTGAACGGCAAGCCCGCTGCACGCGATGCGCGTCTGGCCGTAGGCGACGTGCTCAACATATACATAAACGATGAGCTGTTTGAAAAGCCGCACAAAGTGGATGCGCTACTAAGCAAGTTCCATTGGCATTTGAGCATAGTCTATGAGGATGAAAACATACTGCTCGTGGACAAGCGTCCGGGCATTATGGTACACGGCGATGCCACGGAAAAGCTCAACACGCTGGTCACGCATGTACGCGCATACCTGTACCAGAAGGGCGAATATGACTCAATGGCAGAAGGCGCGTTTGCACCGGCACCTTGCAATCGCATTGATCGCTTCACGGGCGGCATAGTCATATTTGCCAAGAATGCCGAGGCTTTACGCGAAATGGATTTGCGCATACGCGCGCATGAAGTCGCCAAGCACTACCTATGCATAATCATAGGTCAGATGCGTCAGCCGCACGGCATGCTGGACAATTATGTACTAAAGCAGGAAGGCCGCCGAAAGGTCATTGTAAGTGATCGTCCCCTGCCGGGTGCGCAGCGTGCCCAGACGCGCTATGAAACCATTTCATTGACGCAGGGACTGTCGCTCGTAGACTGCGAGCTGCTCACCGGGCGCACGCATCAGATACGCGCGCAGTTCGCGCATGCCGGTCATCCCCTGCTGGGCGACGGTCAGTATGGCGATCCTGCCGAGGGTGAGCGCTTCGGACGCGAGTATCAGGCGCTGTATGCATACCGCCTGGTATTCAATTTTTCGGACACGAACGGAAAGCTGGGATACCTAAACGGACGCAGCTATTCTGTGCAAGATGTACCATTTGTGCACGACTATTTTGGCATATAGTCATAAGTGATCTATCCCGAATTGAGCTACTAAAAACCACATTGAAAATGCTTTGTTTGCCATTGACAAAGCAATGTCGATGGTCTATACTGTAAGCAGATTGCAGGATAATCGACGTAAGTCGGATGAATGTGGTATTGCCTCCACACAGAGTGCGGCGGGACTTGGATACGGCTTGAGTCCCCGTGTTTAAAGCGCTGCATTTCCTCCGGTGACGCTGGTCGTTATAAGAGGCTTTCCGAATTACATGTAGGTTATTCTGCTTCCTGCTCACTGCATCGGTGCTTATGCATCGGTGCAGTTTATTTTTATGCTCGAGATTTCGTCTTAAGTATCTTAGCTTCTATTCGCAAACATGCCTCGATATGCATTATCCAATGGCGGGAAAATGGCATTTGTATAAGTCCCCTAATGTCCTTTCCACACCAGAAATCTATGAGCCAACTGCTTTCTTCGCTGTCAGATACGACATGCAGCGCGCGCAAAGCATCCTTATCCTCATCGCCGAACTTGCGCCGCAGGTCGTGAAACTTTAGCTCCTTCAGCATCGCCTCGGTACTGTCCTCTACGGCAGCGGCGTATGCATACAGTGCATCTAAAGCGATTTGTTTTGAAAAGTCGACTATCTCATGACCCAACAACTCGTTACCCGTAGTGATTATCGGCGCGCCAATGTTGTCCTTAAACGCGCAAAATACTTCCGGCTTATGCAGTATCAAGCTGTTTGCGACTATATCTTCAATCCTGAAAACATGCCAGATTGAGTAGGCGATGGTTTTACTATGATATCCACTTACATTCGGAAACGGCATAGCATTAAAATCGTCACGACTAGAGTGTGTTTCTAAAAGGGAAAGCTGCAAGTTCGAGTGGATTTTTCTTGA
>CAYTOU010000079.1:0-9645 GCA_964439295.1 uncultured Oscillospiraceae bacterium | reverse complement strand
CATGTGTGATTATTATGCATAGGAGGCTTAAATATGACGATATCGCAAAACACGTTGACGCCCGAAACGTTCATCTATCTGTATACCGCCGTGGGCTGGGAAGCGCCCGGCATTGAGCAGGTAAAGCGCGCACTGTCAAATACATTGGCAAGCTTTGTCGCATATGACGGCGAAAAACCTATCGGTATGCTAAGACTCATGGGTGATAGTGGCATGAGCTTCTATCTAAAGGATTTCGCGGTCTTGCCACTGTATCAAAAGCGCGGCGTGGGTAAAGCACTTTTGCACGCCGTCCATCGATTCATTTTTGATCAGATAGAAGAAGGCTGGGCAGTCAGTCTGGAGCTTATCAGCACTCCGCAAGCGGTAAATTTCTACAAAAGCCAAGGCTTCGAAGAGCGTCCCTGCGCATACGACGGTCCCGGCATGTTCAAGATGATTCGAAAAGGGGAGTAGGAGAATACTTAAGCGACTAAAACAAAAAAGCGAACCGCACTGCGCACAGCAATCGGTTCGCTTTTTAAAATACCTTATATTCGAATTCCAACGTTAATCTCCCAGCCACTTTTCCAGCAACACCAGTTGTACACCTTCAATACCGTTAAAGCAAGTGGGCACTATCCCGATTTCGGTATATCCGTGCCGCTTGTACATGGCGCGCGCCACGGCATTTCGCGCGTTTGTGTCTATCCTCAGTTCCGGACAGCCGTGCTGCATAGCATAGTCTTCATAGTACTTAAGAAACGCCTTGCCGTATCCCTTTCGCGCGCTTGCGGGGGAAATCACAAGCGTGTGCAGTACGCATACCCGATTGTCATGAACATCATGTTGCCAATGCCCATCGCTATAACAATCGACCTGCACATTGTTGATTATACCCGTGCCGCGAATCTCGCCCTCGTCCTCGAGCACGAACAGGTCATTTCGCTCAAGTGCCTTCTCCGCGGTCTCTCGCACAGGGTATACGCCGCGAATCCAGCCTATAGTTTGTTTGCCGTTTTCTTCCGCCGTGTGAATATCGTCATATAGTCTTTCAACGCCGTCTATGTCGCTTGCCGCCGCTTTTCTGATTATCATATGCGCGCCTTTCACTTCGTAATCAGCCTGACAAGCTGATCGACTTCGGACTCACTCATGCCGCAGCGCATTAGGTACTTGCGCGCCGCCTGCGTATAGTCGGCGAACTTAAATACGCTCGCATCGTTTGAGCCGTATATGTGCGCCGCGTATACGTCCAGATTGTAGTCGACGACTATGTCATAGCTTACCGGCGTGCCGTCGCGCGTTATGCCGTAGTAGTTGTCGTATGTTATCATATAGTCGTTGCATATCTCGCGGTAAGACGCGCCCGCCAGCGCTTCAAGTACCGTACAGACAAAGCCCGTGCGATCCTTGCCCTCAAGACAATGTATGTACGCAGGACCGCCGAACTTAATCAGATGCCTAAATCCCTTGGCAAGCTTTTCACGGTAGTAATCGGTGTCGTAGCTCGTGCTCAAAGAAAGCAGCACCGTGCGACCGCTTTCGTATAGCTCTTTGGCATACTCGGATACAAAGCCTTCGCTGCTCAAATGCTTTTGCATATCCTTTTCGGAGTCGGCAAGGTCTATTATGCAGCCTATGCCCGTCTGCTTGATTAGCGCATTGGCGTATGCGGCGCGACCCTTTTGATTGTCAACCGGCGATACGCCTCTATATAGGAAGTTTTCCTTCATATTGCCGCCTGTGAGCGGGCGGAAGTTGGCAAACTGCGCATCGCTCTTAAAATTGCGACGGTCGTTACTGTATGTCTGACCCAGCGCCTTGTGTACGGCTGTGTATTTGCCGCGCACGTCAAGCGTTATTTCAACCGTGCAGTCGCTCGTCAGTCCTGCCGGCGTCCAAAGGCTGCGACAGTTGAGCGAGATCTTTGTATAGTCATTGCCCGGGCGCGCGATTATGACGGGATAGCCGGTCTTGACGTAATAACTGCTGAATACGGGCACATCGCGTAGCGTATAGCCATTGCTGAACTTAATGGTGCAGCTGTCGCCGTACTCAAATCCCTGCGCCAGAAATTCATCGGGTGTAATGGCCATCTTAACGGCATCGAACTTTTCGTCGCGGTATATGCTGTGAATCATGCGTACAACACTTTGAGTCTTATCGACCGCACTCGGCACATTGCCTTCACATACGGGCTTAATGAGCGTATTTGTGCTGAGCATAAGTGTACAATCCTTTCTGAAAGTCGAGTAACAAATGTCAATTGCTTAAATAGCAAGTACAATTAGATTATATCACCGTCCACGCCCTGCACAAGCGCGGAATCGTTATGTGTATGAAAGGCGTTGGGGAAGGGCAGCAGTCTATCTTAAACATAATCAATACCGCCATACACTTCACACATTCCGCGAAAGTGTGCTATAATACCATTGCGGTAAAGACAATGCCGTTAATGGGTAATTCAATCGTCATGGGGGAGGATAACTGTATGCTGCATGATCTCCTGTCGTTTATTGAAAAATCTCCCACTGCGTTCCACGCGGCGGATCAGCTAACTCAAATGCTTGAAAAGAGCGGGTGCGTACATCTGAATGAGCGCGATGCGTGGCACATCGAGCCGGGCAAAAGGTACGTGGTCACGCGCAATCGTTCCAGTGTAATTGCGTTTTCTGTGCCCGAATGCGGCTTTTCGCCCATGCAGATTTGCGCGGCGCATAGCGATAGCCCGACCTTTAAGATAAAGGAAAATGCCGAGCTGGAAACCGTGGGGCACTATATCAGGCTGGATGTAGAGCGCTACGGCGGACTGATTATAAACACCTGGCTGGATAGACCCTTGTCCGTAGCCGGTCGCATATTGGTCAAGACCGATACCGGCATAAAGACGCACCTTGTCGATCTAAAGCGCGATATCACGCTTATACCAAATGTCGCGATACATATGAATCGCGCGGTAAATGACGGATATAAGTATAACCTGGCGGTGGACACTATGCCGCTGTGGGGCGATATGTCATCCAAAGGCTCGTTTAAGCAAATCATCGCCGAGTCGGTTAGCGTCAAGCCGGATGACATAGTCGGAAGCGACCTGTACCTGTATAACCGCACGCCCGCATCGATTTGGGGCGCGAATAACGAGTACTTCTCTTACGCGCGGCTGGACGATCTGGAGTGCGCATACCTGGCTTCGCGCGCATTTGCGTCCGCGCAGTACGCCAGCCACATCAATATGGTCTGCGTATTCGATAACGAAGAGGTGGGCAGCGGCACAAAGCAGGGCGCCGACTCCACGTTCCTGTGGGATGTAATATGCCGTATGGCACACTCTCTGGGCGCGGATGAAGACACGATTCAGCGCGCACTGGCATCCAGCTTCATGCTGTCCGCCGATAATGCGCACGCGACGCATCCCAACCATCCCGAATATGCCGACGCAAACAATCAGGCGTTCATGAACGAGGGCATTGTAATCAAGTTCAATGCCAACCAGAAGTATACTACCGACGGCGTGTCCGAGGCTGTATTCCATCGCATACTGTCCGACGCGGGCGTGCCCTGCCAGCACTTTGCCAACCGCTCTGATATGGCGGGCGGCTCGACTCTGGGCAATATATCCGGCTCGCATGTGTCTATAAACACATTGGATATAGGACTTGCTCAGTTGGCAATGCACTCCAGCTACGAGACGGCGGGCGTTAAGGATGTCGACTACATGGTCAACGGCATGCGCGCCTTCTACGAGACCGACATCACATGCGTCGCGGACGGCGATTACACGATCGCGCACGTGTGATAGGGCATAATAAAGCAACAAATGAGGCTGTCGCAATCGGCTTTTCAAACCGATACGGGCAGCCTCACTATTTGAATAACGGTCAAGCCACAATACACTAAATTTGACTTTCGGTAAAAAGCAAAGCCAAACAACCGAATTGACGGCATTTTGCACTTGCCAAAGCGAAACCGATTGCGAGGAAACTTAGATGGACACACAAAAACGCATTGCGCATTACCACCTGCCCGGACTGTTCGAGTTTTACGATCTGTACAGTGCGTTTTTGCCGCTATTCTACGGACATAGGGAGTACTTCTACGATTGGTGCGACATAGGCTCGATTTACGGCGCACCGGCGGATTGCCTGTGGGGCGGCGGAAGAGTGGGGTACGGCGATTGCGACCCGCATAAGGCGCTTGCGCTTATGCGCCGATACGGCATTTCTCCGCGCCTGACGTTTAGCAATTCACTTTTGAAAAGCGAACATCTGTCCGACAGAAAGTGCAATGCGCTGTGCGCAGCCCTATGCCAAAGGGACATGCCACGCGGCGGCGTCATCGTCCATTCCGACCTGCTGCTCAAATACCTCATGCAGGAATATCCGCAACTATACTTCGTGTCGTCTACGACTAAAGTGCTTACCGACTTTTCCGACTTTCGCCGCGAGGCCGAGCGCACTGAGTTCGAATACGTTGTGCCCGACTTCAGACTCAATCACGCACTGGATAAGCTTTCGACCCTGCCACAACATTTGCGCGACAAGACCGAGTTCCTGTGCAACGAGTGCTGCTCTGTTGAATGCCGCGCCCGTAAACATTGCTACGAGGCAGTCAGCCGCAGGGCGTTGGGCGAGGACGCAAAGCACATATGCACTTCACCCGATGCTGCCGGCGGCTATCGCTTCTCAAAGGCCATGCGCAATCCGTCTTTTATAGGCGTAAAAGACATACTTAATACCTACCTGCCCATGGGCTTTACCAATTTCAAGATAGAGGGGCGCAGCTTGGGCAGCGCGCTCATACTGGAATTCCTGCTGTATTATATGACTAAGCCTGAATACCAGATCAATGTGCGTGAGGAAATCTATCTTGACAATACTCTGGATCTGTTTTGACAGCGGCAGGGGATGCTTTAGACGATTGTAATGCTGTCGCTGTCGTCTAAGATAGCATGTACTTCGTCAAGTGTGAGTCCTGCCTTCAAAAGCCGTGCTGCCTTCTCCGGGTACGTCATCTTCTTGCGCGCGTTTGCCTTGGGCTTTTCGTCGGCACTGTCGGCGGCTACGGTGCTACTAACGGGCTGAAATCCCATGAAGGTCAAATTGCTCTTGGTGATCTCGTAATCGTCCTCGCCGTCCGCAAACTTCTTATAGTCGATCTTTAGTACGTCGGATGGGAACTTGAATGTGTGCGTCCATACCAGCATGGATACGTAGCGTATCGCGCCGTCCCTATGCAGCGCAACGGCGGCACCCGGGTATATGTCTTCGGTCGGAATGTTGGATTCGCGGCAGTTTTCCAGGAACTGCTCGCGCAGCTTGTCATCGCTGCCCAGCCATATCCATACTCGTTCGCGGTCGTTTCCTTCAAAAAGTTCATTCAGATTGCGCATGATATTCTCTCCTTTATTGCCTGCGTATAGGAGAGTGCGCAAAAAAACAGCACCCATCGTCCGATGCGTGCTTCATAACAAAACGCCCATCGGTCAAGCTGGAGCACCTTGCTTATCTCAAGCAGGTTGCTGTGCGGTCATCGAGCTTGGTCTCTCGCGCACTCTCTATAGGCAGTATGTAATTTTATTTGCGGTTTTACCGCTTGCCAATATACTACAGCATGCCGCGGTTTTTGTCAAGAGGGTTTTTGAGGGGAATTCACGGGGAAAATCACGGATTCACGACTGCTTCCTAACCATATCCTGATAATTCTTACCCCATACTTCAAGCGACTTCATTATCGGGCGCATGCTTTCGCCCAGCTCGGATAGCGCGTACTCCACGCGCGGCGGCACCTCGGGATAGACTGTACGCGTGATTATGCCGTCCTTTTCCATGGAACGTAGGCTGTCGGTCAGCACTTTCTGACTAAGCCCGGGCAGGCTTTTCAGTAGCTCGTTAAACCGCCACGGCCGCATCATCAGATTGCGAATTATAAGTAGCTTCCACTTGCTGCCTATCAGCTGTACTGTTGTGGCAACGGGGCACTCGGGCAGCTCGTCCTTTGTAAGCATGTATATTCCTCCTCCGGCTTAAGACATATCTATTTTAAACTAAAACGGCTTTTGCGGTCAAGCACTGCGCGATTACAAATATACGAATGGATAGGGAAGAGCGGCAGCAGCTTTGTTGTCTTCTCATAGGACAATTTTTGTCAGTAACCGTCTATAGTTGGCAAAATTAGAACCCCGAATTCGCGCCTAAGAAAAAACTTCTCGAAAAAGTTAAAAACTCACGAAATAAAAAAAGGAAAATCGCCTGTCGATATAGAAGTGATATTACTGTAGTCCCGTCACACAGACTGATTTTTGAAAGGAGAGCACGGAAATTAACCCCGTGCAGCACTGAAAAATGATATTTTATGTGGATGCAAGTGCCTTTCGCGATGGAAACGGCACAAAAGAGAGACCGTTTAAGCACATAAACGATGCGGCTAAGATCGCAATGCCCGGCGACGAAGTTCTGGTCGCGCCCGGTCTTTATCGCGAGTATGTTAACCCCGTGCATGCGGGCACTGAAGACAAGCGCATTACCTATCGCTCAATCGAGCCTAAGGGCGCGCACATAACCGGCGCCGAAGAGGTCAATAATTGGCAGTACGTCGACGGCGACACATGGATGGCGCGCGTCAATAACGGCATGTTCGGCAGCTATAACCCGTATACGACATATGTATGCGGCGACTGGTACTTCGCGCCCACCGTGCGCCATACCGGTTCGGTCTACTTTGACGATAAGATGCTCTACGAAACCGTCACACTGGACGAGTGCAAGGCGGGCGAGTGTGACCCATACGCGTGGGATCAGGAAGCCAGCACGTATAAGTGGTACACCGAGCAGGACGGCGATGACACTCTGCTGTACGTAAACCTGCACGGTATAGACCCCAACGCGCATCATATGGAGATAAGCGTGCGCCGCAATGTTTTCATGCCCAAGGAAACCGGCGTGAACTACATAACGGTCAGCGGCTTTGTACTCTCCGAGGCCGCAACCACGTGGGCACCGCCCGCGGCATATCAGGACGGCCTGATCGGTCCGCATTGGAGCCGCGGCTGGATTATCGAGGACTGCGAGATCTATAACAGCAAGTGCTGCGGCATATCGCTGGGCAAGTACTGCGATCCCGAAAACGACATGTACTTCTACACCAAGCATGTCAAGAGCCCCACTCAGATGGAGCGCGATGCCGTGTGCCGCGGTCAGTATCACGGCTGGCTTAAGGAAAATGTGGGCAGCCACATCGTGCGCCGCTGCGAGATACACCATTGCGAGCAGACCGGTATAGTGGGACGCATGGGCGCCGTGTTCTCTGTTATCGAGGACTGCCACATACACCACATTTGCAACTCCCAGCAGCTGGGCGGTGCCGAAACCGCAGGTATTAAGCTGCACGCCGCCATCGATGTAATCGTGCGCCGCAATCGCATACATAACTGCATAATGGGCGTATGGTTCGACTGGCAGGCACAGGGCGCGCGCATAACCGAAAACCTGATGTACAACAATAGCCGTCCGCGCGGACTTGAACAAGCCAAGGGTTCCATGTTCAGCCAGGATATATTCATCGAGGTCGGTCACGGTCCGACGCTTATCGATAATAACGTCTTGCTCTCGCGCCAGTCGGTTTGCATGCCCAGCGAAGGCATTGCGTGCGTGCACAACCTGATGTTGGGTTCGTTCACGCTTATCAATGACGGCGTTGACTCCATCGTGAACGGTCAGCGCGAGCCGCGCTATACTCCGTATCACATTCGCCATAGGACTGAGGTCGCGGGCTTCATGACCATACTGCACGGCGACGACCGCATCTACAATAACATCATCGTGCAGGCACATGAGATAACCGATCCCACGCGCAAGCCCTGCAATAACGATTACGAAGTGGCGGGCACGGCGGCGTTTGACATTTTCCCGACCTATGACGAGTGGATTGCGAATTTCCAGATGGGTCAGGAACCCGATATGGGCTATCTGGCGCAGTACCATTTCGGACATCTGCCCGTATGGGTTGAGGGCAATGCCTACTTCAACGGTGCCGACGTGTGCAAGCATGAGAAGCATAACCTCATCAACACGACCGATAAGGTGCATGTTGAACTGGTTGAAGAGGACGGGCACTTTGTGCTTAAGAGCAATGTGTTCGACCTGGTTAAGGACTTCAAGGACGGCATAATCACCACCGAAACTCTGGGCATGGCGTTCGAGCCGGAAGAGAAGTTCGAGCAGCCCGATGGCACGCCCATCACATTCGACAGCGACTACCTGGGCAATCATCGCGGCAGCGATACCATACCCGGACCCTTTGCATCCGCATCCGACAGCATAGTGGTTTGGTAATAACGGCAACTTGAAAATCGGACAGCTTTCTTTGGTAAATTATCAAGAAAGCTGTCCTTTTTTAGCATTTTTAGAAAAGAAATACGCTGCGTAGGCAATGCCGATTAGGCATGGATTTTCAAAGACAATACGGGAGCTGACAAAAGTGATAACTATAAAGCAGGTCGCCGCAGGTAGCGAAATGTATATTGACGGGCGACTCATAGGTACGGCGCAATCCGTGCCCGGCGCAAAGGACTCTTTCGATCAAATATCGGACGGCGTCATCATGTGGCATAGGCATACCGATGCGCCTGTCACCGATATGCGCATGCGCTTTACTGCCGCGTACAGCTGCGCGTGGTCAATGATGCCCGCGATTCAGTATGACGGCAATCGCTGCTTCATAAAGGACTACTACGAGGTGCGCAGTGAGTCCAAACTGGTAAACGAAAAGAACACATTCCCGCACCGCACGTATGTCAAGGGCGGCATTGACGACATTACCGGTCAGCCCAACCGCGTATCATGGATGCGCATGAGCATACCCGCGGCGACATATTCGGAAGGCGATGGGCTCAACATAGGCATGTTCCTGCCGCCTGAGTGCATGGAAGGCGCGGCATCGCTGTACACGCAGGGCGGCAATACGATACACGAGGTGCTCTGGCCCGAACAGGATGGTCCGCTGCCACTGTACTTAAACGGCGAGTGGATAGATAACTTCCGCGTAGATGCCCCCGCAAAGAGTGACTTTGCCGCCGTGCTGGTTTTGTCCGCGGACGAGCAGCCGCGCGCGGGCTATAGGCATCTGCTCAGCTGCGCGTGGAATATGTATAAAAAGGACATGCCACCCATCCATACCGCGCAGGAGCTGTGGGACTTGGGCATAGACTACACTAAACAGCTCTACACCCGCGAAGATGAGCACTTCAGCGGCTTCAGCATAGGCTTCACGTGGCAAAACGGCGCGTGGCAAAAGCGCGATGAGCAGAAGTACGAAATAGGCTGGTGCGGTCAAAATGCCTCATTAGCTAATTCACTGCTGGCGCATGCCATAATGACAGGCGATACACAGGCCGAACAGATGGGCTTTGATGTGCTCGACTCATGGATAAACGCGGTGCGTCCCAACGGGCTTATACCCACGCATTACGACGACAATATGTACTGCAACGGTTTTGATAAGACCGTGGACGCGTGCAACCTGGGCACCGCAGCCGTACAGTTCTTCGAGTCGTATACGCTGTCACAAAAGCTGGGCAAGCCGCGCGAGAGTTATCGCGATATGGCACTGCGCATATGCGATTTCGCCTGCCGCGTAATGTCGCCCGAGGGCAGAATAGGCAAGAGC
>CAYTOU010000078.1:0-9740 GCA_964439295.1 uncultured Oscillospiraceae bacterium | reverse complement strand
GGCGAACGGCTTTTCTTTGCAGCTTTCTTTTCCCGAAAAGAAAGCGCGTTCCCTTTGTTCCTTTTACATCGAAATCCAGCCCATCATGTTCGCAATAGAGCTGATCAAAATTACGATGATGATGAGGGGCGCGATGAAGTTCAGGAAGAAGTTGAACATTTTCCTGCGCTTGAAGGGGCTGGAGAGCTGGACTTCGGCGTCGAGCTTGGAAAGCCCGATAACGCGTACGACCAGCACGCAGGTGGCGAGGGCAGCAATGGGCATCATGACCGAGTTGGTTATGAAGTCGAAGAAGTCGAGGAACTGCATGCCGCCAATCGTGATGTTCTGCCATACGCCCGAACCCAGAGCGCAGGCCGAACCGACGACGAACATCTCAATCGCCATGAGTACGCAGCACTTCTTGCGGCTTAGATGTAGCTCGTCCTCGAACGTCGATACGCAAGTTTCAAGTAGCGATATCGCGCTCGTCAATGCGGCAAATAGGAACATTATGAAGAAGGCTATGCCTACTAAACGACCCATGCCCATGCTCGCGAATATCTTGGGGAGAGTAATGAAGGTAAGCGACGGACCCGCCTGAAGAGTCTCCATGTCTCCGCCCGAGAAGGTGAAGACCGACGGGATGACTATCAGAGCCGATATAAGAGCAACGCCCGTGTCGAATACCTCGACCTGCTTGGTGCTCTTTTCAATGTCGACATCCTTCTTCATGTATGAGCCGTATGTGACCAGTATGCCCATCGCTATCGATAGCGAATAGAACATCTGCCCCATGGCCGAAACTACCGTCATTATCGAAAAGTCTTCGAAATTGGGCACAAATAGATACTTGACGCCCTCCATAGCGCCCGGACGCGTGACCGAGTATATCATGACCGCTATAGCAAGCACTATGAGCATGGGCATCATTACCTTGGATACGCGCTCGACACCGTTTTCAACGCCCGCAAGTATCGTAAAGAATACCATCGCGGCAAAGAGTAAGAACCAGAATTCAACACTGCCCGATGACTGTAGGAATGTCGTAAAGTACCCGTCCACGGCAATCGCTTCTACATTGCCTATTATGTACTCAATCGTGTACTTGAGTACCCAGCCGCCTATTACGCAATAGTACGGCACTATAAGCATGGGCACTATCGCATTTATCCAACCGCCAAAGCTGAATGGCAAAGACTTTCCGAATGTGTGGTATGCGCCAACCGGGCTTTTCTTGGTCATGCGCCCTAAAGCACTTTCGGTAACTATCATGGCATAGCCGAATGTTATCGCTAAAATAAGATAGACAAGCAGAAATATACCGCCGCCGTACTTGGCAGCCAGATACGGGAAACGCCATACATTGCCTAAACCTACAGCCGAGCCCGCTACAGCCAGTACGTAGCCTATGCGCCCGGTAAAACTGCTTCTCTCCTTTGCTTCACCTTTGTCCTTTGATTGTGACAACTTTTTTACCTCCTTGCAAAGTATATATTATTCACAAACCGCTTAAATTCAATTATACCATAAGATGCGCCGGTTTACTATAGTAAATGGCTATAATATGCGCGGATAATTCTGACCATATTTGACTCAAATATGCATTTTGCTCATGCAATTGCCTAAGAAAAACAGGCTCATACACGGCACTATATTCGACTTAACCCACGCGCTTTTGACATGCCGCACATTAGGGAGTATAATAACTTGTCCGAATATATTCGGACACTTATATGTAGCTTTACGACCGGCTTTTGCCGTAGAGAGGAAATATGCAGGTATACTATTCATTAGACGAAAAGCGCACGCTCGAAATTGCGCAGGCATTTTCGGATGCGCTTAAACCCGGCGATATAGTGCTATTGCGCGGCGACCTGGGCGCGGGTAAGAGCGTGTTCGCGCGCGGGCTTGCGCGCGGCTGGGGAGTTAAGGGACACGTGACCAGCCCCACATTCACCACCATGCAGCAGTATGACGGCGCGCGCGGTAGGTTCTATCACTTCGACCTGTATCGATTGGATGACCCCGAGCAGCTGTTCGAAACCGGACTTAACGAATATATCGGCGGCGATGGACTGGCGGTAATCGAATGGCCCGAAAACGCCGATCTGGATCCCGAGGACGCTTATACAGTGTGCGTCACGCGCGTCGATGTAAGTAGCGTGCCCGAAAGTTTGGGCGCGCCCGACGATGAGGGCGATGGCTATGCGCGTAAGATTACGATAACCGCGCCGGGGGAGGAATAAGTATGAATATATTGGCAATGGATACATCCGGCCCCTGCGCGTCGGTCGCGCTCATGCAGGACGGAGTCGTGACTCATGAGGAAACCGCGCGCCACGGGCTTACACACTCGCAGACAGTGCTGCCCATGGCCGAGCGCGCGTTGGAGTGCGCCGGAATCAAGGCGGAGAATGTAGATATATACGCGTGCGCAGTGGGTCCGGGCTCGTTTACCGGCGTGCGCATTGGCGTGACCACGGTCAAGGCATTGGCGCATGCCGCCGGTACGCGCTGCATTGGCGTGGACGCATTGGAAGCGCTGGCGTATGGCGCATGCGAGTTTGACGGCATATTGGCGCCCATGTTCGATGCGCGCCGCTCACAAGTTTACGCGGCGGCATTTAAGGGCGGGGATGAGTTTAAGCGCGTAAGCGATGACGTCGCCGCGCCGCTTGAAGAATTCGTCGCGACATTGCCCGAAGGCAAGGTCATGTTCATGGGTGATGGCGCGGACGCAAACCGCGCGCGCATTCTGGCACTGCGCCCGGATGCACGCTTTGCGCCGGCACACATTAACTTCCCGCGCGCGGCGGCTATATGCGCACTTGCCGATATGCGGGCGAGCGAAAGCGTGGACTACCTTACACTTAAGCCGCTCTACCTGCGCGCGCCGCAGGCCGAACGCGAACGGCTGGCAAAGGGGCTGAAGGTATGAATTGCCGCCTGATGACAATGGACGATCTGGACGCGGTGATGGAGATAGAGCATGAGTCCTTCACAATACCGTGGTCGCGTAAGTCGTTTTGCGAAGAGCTGGAGCGCAATACATGCGCGCGCTATCTGGTGGTCGAGGACGATGGGCGCGTGGTCGGCTACGGCGGCATGTGGTTCGTCGTGGACGAGGCGCATGTAACTAACATTGCCATACGTAGGGATAGCCGCGGTAAGGGCATGGGTAAGTTCCTTATGGAAAACATGCTGCAGTTCGCCGCCGATTCGGGCATGGTGTTTATGACGCTGGAGGTCAGACGCTCAAACGAGGTCGCACAGCACCTGTACCGCACGCACGGATTCGTAGATGTGGGCTATCGCAAGCGGTACTATGAGGATAATCACGAGGACGCGCTCATTATGACGACGCTTTCATTGCCCGAGGCGCATCCCGAAAACGATCCGTTCCTTGTGACGGAATAAGGCATTAAACCGGCGGCGTTGGTGCCGCAGATCATTTGGAGGATAAGATGTTAGCAAAATGCGGCATTAACTATCAGATATTCGGTCAGACGGGTAAATATATACTCTGCATGCACGGTTGGGGCGGCAATATGGACAGCTTTAAGCCGCTCATACGCGACCTGTCCGCGGACGGCAATGTGCGCGTAATAGGCGTTGACTTCCCCGGACACGGCGCAAGCCCCGAACCCGGCGCGGTATGGAAGGTTGACGACTTTAAAAAGCAAATTCTTAAGCTATTGGACGAACTGGACATAGCGCGCGTTGATATAGTGGCGCACTCGTTCGGCGGGCGCGTGGCACTGCTCATGGCGGCGGAAAACCCCGGGCGCGTGGGTCGCATGGTGCTGACCGGCTGCGCGGGTCTGCTGCCCAAGAAGAGTGCGGGCGCGCAGATTAAGCAATCCATTGTGGGCGCGCTCAAGAGCGGCTATGAAAGCGCGGCGGTGCAAAAGCTGCTGGGCAAGAATGCCGAAAAGGTCACAAACGCTATACAGTCGCACCTGGGCTCGGCGGACTACCGCGCGCTCTCGGGCGATATGCGTAAGACGTTTGTGCAGGTAATTAATCAGGATCTGGCGTGGTGCCTGCCTAAGATAAAGTCGTCGACGCTCCTCTTCTGGGGCGAAAACGACACCGCGACTCCGCTGTGGATGGGTCAGCAGATGGAGCACGATATACCCGACGCGGGTCTGGTGGTAATGCCCGGCGCGACGCACTTTGCATACCTTGAGCGTTATCCCAATTTTCTCGCGGTCGTCAGGCAGTTCCTCGTGAGTTAATGCACATTAACGCATGCGCGCTTGCACGATATGTATATGCGTGGTATTATTTACGGGCTGTTTTGTTGAAAATGACGTGCGGCTCGCCGCGCTAAAGCAGGACACATGCGTCCGTTGCATAAAGGAGGCCTTTAATGTTAGTAAGTATTTTCTCATGGGCGCTCATAGTACTGGGCTGCCTTATGGGCACGCGGTATTACGTGCATATGCTGCAGCTGGAAAGCTATCAGCTGGACGGCTATATGCGCTGGATTAAGGCGCGCGGATATCATCAGGCGATAATTAACGCCGCCGCGGGTCTGGGCTTTGCGATACTGGGCATAATAATATCGCTGGCTACGCGTGGCCAATCGTCCGCCGTAGCGGGCGGCGCACAGGTCAGCCTGAGCGCGGTGTTTGCGCTGTTCGCCTTTTTGCACATGCGCGCATGGGCGGCGCATGCGCAGAAAAAGCCGCTGGCATTCACTCAGCGCGTAAAGCGCCTCTACGGATATCTGGGCGGCGTGTGCGCGTTGGTTGGCGCGGTGCTGCAGCTTCTGGACATAGGCTACATGCTGTACGCATTGGTGCCGCTTGCGGTATACGCGGGCGCATATGCGGCGCAGCCCGGCGAGACGCGCATAAACAACAGCTTCTTTGCCGATGCACAAAAGCGCCTGCAGGATCGCCCCGACCTTATTAAGATTGGCATAACCGGCAGTTACGGAAAGACCAGCACTAAGTTCGTGCTTAAGACGCTTCTGTCCGAAAAGTATAATGTCCTGGCTACTCCGTCCAGCTTCAACACCCCCATGGGCGTGACGCGCGTAATACGCGAGCAGCTTAAGCCCGAACATCAGATATTCATAGGTGAAATGGGTGCGCGCCACGTGGGCGATATTAAAGAGATGTGCGAGCTGGTGCATCCGTCCATAGGCATACTCACATCGATAGGACCGCAGCATCTGGAGACGTTCGGCTCAATCGAAAACGTCGCCAATACAAAAAATGAACTGGTCGAATCGCTGCCCGCGGACGGCATTGCATTCTTCGCGGCGGACGGCGGCTGGCTGGATAAGCTGTATACGCGCGCTACCTGCGAAAAGTACCGCGCGGGACTCACGCATGACCGCATGTATATGCGCGCCGAGGACATTACGATGGGTCCGGACGGCTCGACATTTATGCTGGTGTGCGAAGACGGCGGACGCGTCCAGTGCACCACGCGCCTGCTGGGCAAGCATAATGTGCAGAACATAGTCCTGTCCGCGGCGGTCGCCCATAAGCTGGGCGTAAGCATGGACGAGCTGGCGAGCGGCGTAAGCAAGATAGAGCCCATCGAGCATAGACTTCAGCTGATACCCGGTGCGGGCGGCAAGGTAGTCATTGACGATGCGTTTAACTCCAACCCCGCCGGTGCGGCGCGCGCAATGGACGTGCTGTCATCGTTCGAAGGCCTGCGCTGCGTGGTAACGCCGGGCATGGTCGAGCTGGGCGAGCGCGAAGAGGAGCTGAATCGCGAGTTCGGTAGGCAAATGGCTGCGGCGTGCGAGGCGGTTATACTGCTTGGCAAAAAGCGCGCTCAGCCCATACGCGAAGGACTTATCGAGGCCGGATTCATTGAGCAGAACATATTCATCGTGGACTCGCTGGATGCGGCGATGCCCATACTCGCGGCGCTCAATGCCGATGTAACGCTGTTTGAAAACGATCTGCCCGACAACTATACCGAGTGACGCGGGCTTTATGTGGAGGAATATGACTTATGAGTCTTAAGGTTGCGGTGATATACGGCTCGCGCACCTGCGAGCATGATGTTTCGATAGTGTCCGCGCTGCAGGCGATGGATAATCTGGATAAGAACGAATACGAGATCGTGCCGGTGTATATCGCGCGCGACGGTCAGTGGTATACCGGTAGGCTCCTGCGCAACATTACTTTCTATAGCGCGTTCCGTCCCGAGCTGGTCACCCATGTCGCGCCGGTAATGAGCGATGACGGAAAACTCACTCTGGTGCCCGTCACATCGATTGCGCCGCACGGCTTTAAGGGCATGATAAAGACGCTGATGAGCAATATGAATCTGGGCGAGGACACTATAGAAAAGTGCGACGTTGTACTGCCCGTTATGCACGGCATGAACGGCGAAGACGGCACACTGCAGGGTCTGCTTGAGCTATTCAATGTGCCCTATACCTCAACCGGCGTGCTGGGTAGCGCACTGGGCATGGACAAGATCGCCATGAAGCAGTTCTTTCAGGGCTGCAACCTGCCGGTAGTCGATGGCATGTGGTTTGCGCGCAGCGAATGGAATTCCAATCGCGAGGGCGTGCTGAATCGCGTGGAAAGCTCCTGCCCCTATCCGGTATACGTTAAGCCCGCCAACCTGGGTTCTTCCATAGGCATAAGCCGCGCCACCGATCGCGAATCGCTTATACACGCTATCGAAACCGCCGTTGAGTACGACCGCCGCATACTGGTCGAGCGCGGCATAGAAAAGCCGGTCGAAATCAACTGCTCGGCACTGCGCGTAAAGGGCGAGGTACGCGCCTCGCTGTGCGAAATGCCCGCCAGCTGGGAAGAGTTTTTGACATTCGACGACAAGTACCTGCGCGGCTCTAAGTCGGGCAAGGGTCAGGGCATGGAGTCGCTCTCGCGCAAGGTGCCCGCGCCCATAAGCGACGAATTGACAAGCCGCATACAGGAAATTACGCGTCAGGTGTATAGTGCCATGGACTGCAAGGGCGTCGTGCGCATAGACTTCATGCTGGACGGCGAAGAGCTGTACATTAATGAGATTAACATAATACCCGGCTCGCTCGCGTTCTATCTGTGGGAACCTCTGGGCATAAGCTTTAAGGACATGCTGGACGCGATGATAGAGGACGCGTTCAATGCCTATGCCGAAAAGAACCGCTCGGTATTCTCATACGACAGCAGCATCTTGCGCAGCGTTCAGGGCGGTCTGAAGGGCGCAAAGGGCGGAAAGCTCGGCGGCTCCAAAATGGGCGGCTCAAAGCTGGGTCACAGCAAGCTGGGCTGAATTATTTGAAAGCCATAGTTGCATACTACCGGTGAATTTACCAAAAGCGGCACATCACAATGCCTATAAATGCACAAGAGAATTATCCGAATGTGCATGATTGAATTGCCGGAAATTCACTTGACAAAAAATGCCGAAATGGCTATAATACCCGCATAAGGCAACGGCGCCTGAATCGAGATGATCGGTTCAGGCGCCTATGTTTTTATCCGGAACAATGACGTTCTGCGCAGTTTGGCGCGGCGCGTCATTGTTCCGGATTTTTTTATTGCAGGAAGGAGAATGAGCGATGGAAGAGATTTTGGCTGCTGTCAACAGTGAAGTGTTCGGCGTATGGTTTTTGATAGGCGCGGCACTGGTATTCTGGATGCAGGCAGGCTTTGCAATGGTGGAGACCGGATTTACCCGCGCGAAGAACGCGGGCAACATACTGATGAAGAACCTGATGGACTTCTGCATCGGTACTATCGTGTTCATACTGTTGGGCTTTGGCCTGTTCTTGGGGGAGGACACGCTGTGCGGCTTTATGGGCAAGCCCAATCTGGACATACTGACCAATTACGCTAACTTCGACT
Organism: uncultured Oscillospiraceae bacterium; assembly: GCA_964439295.1. Classification (GTDB taxonomy): domain Bacteria; phylum Bacillota; class Clostridia; order Christensenellales; family Aristaeellaceae; genus Fimadaptatus. The sequence goes on along the minus strand of CAYTOU010000078.1, from coordinate 1,923 downwards.
GGAGCAACTTCGTGTTCAACCTGGTGTTCTGCGCCACGGCGGCAACCATAGTCTCCGGCGCAATGGCAGAGCGCACTAAGTTCTTGAGCTACTGCATTTACTCCGCCGTCATTTCGCTTTTCATATACCCCATCGAGGCGCACTGGACATGGGGCGGCGGCTGGCTGGCACAGATCGGCTTCCACGATTTCGCCGGTTCCAACTGCATACACATGGTCGGTGGTATCGCGGCGTTTGTGGGCGCATGGATGCTGGGTCCGCGCATAGGCAAGTTCAAGAAGGACTCCACCGGCAAGATAGTCGGCGTGAACGCCTTCCCGGGTCATAACCTGCCGCTGGGCTGCCTGGGCGTGTTCATACTGTGGCTGGGCTGGTACGGCTTTAATGGCGCCGCCGCAACTACGATTGATGAGCTGGGCTCCATATTCGTCACGACGACAATCGCTCCCTCGGTTGCAACCGTCGTATGCATGATATTCACATGGGTTAAGTACGGTAAGCCCGATGTTTCGATGTGCCTCAACGCTTCTTTGGCGGGTCTGGTCGGCGTTACCGCCGGATGCGACGTGTACGACGTGTACGGCGCGACCGCGGTTGGCATCGTATCCGGTCTGCTGGTAGTGTTCGGCGTATGGTTCATGGACTATAAGCTGCATATCGATGACCCGGTCGGTGCATGCGCGGTTCACCTGTGCAACGGCATATGGGGCACATTCGCGGTTGGTCTGTTCGCAACCGATAGCGCGCCCGCGTTCGCTCGCGGCTTCGGCGATGGCATAACCTATGGCGCTAACCAGATTCTGGGCAAGGGCCTGTTCTATGGCGGCGGCTTTAAGCTGTTGGGCGTACAGCTATTGGGCATGTTCGCAACCGCGGCATGGACGTTCGTCACCATTTGGCTAACCTTTACGATAATCAAAAAGACGGTCGGTCTGCGCGCCGAGCCCGAGGAAGAGATAGAAGGTCTGGACATCTCCGAGCATGGTCTGCCCAGCGCATACGCCGACTTCGCACCCGCAGTCGCCACATACGCCAGCTATGCGCCCGAAGGCGGCATAACCGCGGTATCCGGCGATGTACCCGAGGCAGAGGCCGTACCGGTAAAGCGTGCGCCTGTATTCGATAAGGACGCAAAGTTCACTAAAGTCGAAATCATATGTAAGGAAGCAAAGTTCGATGCGCTCAAGGCGGCTTTGACCAATCTGGGCATAACCGGTATGACCGTGTCGCACGTGCTGGGCTGCGGCATACAGCGCGGCAAGCCCGAATACTACCGCGGCGTTGCGCTGGAGACTAACCTGCTGCCTAAGGTGCAGGTGGATATAGTGGTCAGCAAGATTCCCGTGCGCTCGGTAATCGAAACCGCAAAGAAGGTACTCTATACCGGTCATATAGGCGATGGCAAGATATTCGTATACGATGTCGAAAACGTCGTCAAGATCCGCACCGGCGAAGAGGGGTACGACGCGCTGCAGGATGTAGAGTAACGTTGATGGGAAAAGCGGCTGTGAGTTTTCACAGTCGCTTTTGGTGTGTGTTAGCTGTTAGCCGTGGGGCGCGTGCGCGCCAGCCGTTAGCTGTTAGCGGTTAGCCGTTAGCTTGAGTTAGAATTCAGGGTACGTTAGAGGGACTAGGGAACAGGGATTAGGGAACAGATTGAGTTAGTTTGCGGGGTTACGGATGAAGCTTTGTGGATAGTAAGATGCCTCTCATATTGCCGCTACGCCGCCGATAACACAACTTCTCGCGCCACTCTAATATATGGCGGCGTGAGCCGGATGGCAACTCATACAACTTGATACACGTCCGTACTGCAGTTTTCGCGCCCCACTCTAATATATGGTGGGGCGTGAACAGATTCTGCCGAATCTCCAATGAGCCGCCGAACGGGTTCGGCGGTGAACATCCGCGGGTGAAAAGTCC
>CAYTOU010000077.1:0-9782 GCA_964439295.1 uncultured Oscillospiraceae bacterium | reverse complement strand
CCCCATGGCTCGCCTGGCGGAGCAGCTGCCGCCACAGCGGCTGAGAGGTCACCGTCCCCCCGCAAACAAACTCAAACTGCCCACTAATCACTGTCCACTGCCCACTAAATCGTCCCCCCTGCACACACACTAGACCCATTCCCTAATCCCTGTTCCCTAGTCCCTCGTAACCCCTCATTCTAACTCACCTCTAGTCACTCGCCTACTATTAACTAGTCACTCCGTCCCCCGCACACTAACTAAACCTAACAGCTAACGGCTAACGGCTAACAGCTGAACGCCAAATCACACCCACAAAAAAACCGCCCGCCGAGTAAAACTCGGCGGGCGCGTATCTTACTAAACCGCTCAGATCTCCTCAGGCACTATCGCGGCGGCGGTAGCGGGCTTCATGGTCTGACGGGTGTAGGGCTTGATTACGAACTGCTGCTCCAGAGTGTCGCGCATGTACAGGCGATACTGCTCCATGGGCTCGGGTCCGCAAATGTTGGAACCCAGTGCGCCCTGCGAGTAGTCTATGGACAGCGTGATGTGGTCATCGGCCTCAAGCTCGTTGGTATGCGTTGCGGCATCCAGCATCTCATCGGTGTACGGATGGGCATTGAAGCTGAATCCGTCGTAGCGCGCCTTTTCGTTTATCACGATAAGGCCTTCGCCGCGCTTGTCGTACAGCGCCAGATAGCGGGTCTCGCCATGCGCGCCGTTCTCCTGCGGACGTACGTACGGTTCATGCAGGTCGTTCATGTCGCCCTCGTACAGACCCACGAGTGCGCCTTCCCACATGTCCTGATAGTTCTCCTGCGGTCCGCGACCCAGCCACATGGCGCGGTCGTAGTCCTCGGGCACTGCCATCTTTACGCCCAGACGCGGCAGGTATACTTCCTTCATATGCGGCATGGACTCCGGGCTGCCCGCGGGTGCCCAGTGCGAGCCGGGAACCTGTATCTCAAACTTGGTCAGAGGAGTGTACTTGATGTTCAGGCGTATGGAGCCGTCGCCGAACACGGTGTAGGTCAGATCGGCCTTAACTACCGGTACGGAGCTATACGGCGCCAGTACCTGGCTTACGCGTACGCGCACGGCGGACTTGGTTATGCGCTCGTGCGTGAACTCGGTCACGCGCACCTGCAGCTTATCAAAGCCGAAGCGCTTCCACGTGTCCTTAATGCGCACGTCGTTATCGGTGGGCGCGCGCCACAGATTGACCTCGGGACCGCTCAGGAGGATATCGCGTCCGTCCTGCGTCCACTCGACTATATTGCCGCGGCGATCGAATATAACCGAGAAGTCCTCGCCCAGCAGTATCACGCCGTCGTCATCTATCATCATGATTTCGGGCATGTCGTCCGCCTTGCGCGCTATCTTGAGCGCCTGTGCGGGCAGCTGGAACTGGCTTACCGCGACCTCGTGACCGGCGGCGCACCATTTGGTGTCGTACTTTTCGCGCAGCGCTATGGTGATGAACGCGTTGCCGTACGGGGGCAGCTTGTAGTCGATGGTTACGCGCTCGGTGGCGTAGGGCGCGGTATTGAGCGCTATATCGCCGTGAGCAACCGCGTGACCGTCAACCTCGATCTCCCACGTGGCCAGCATGCCGTCAAATGAGCGGAACGCGTACAGGTTGGTTATGTCGAATACGCCATGCTCCAGATCGACTGCCTCGACCTTCATGGGCTGTATGACCTTCTTATACTCAAGCAGACCTGTATGCGGCGTGCGATCCGGATAGCACAGCGCATCCACGCAGAAGTTGGAATCGTTGGGCTTTTCGCCATAGTCGCCGCCGTACTTATAGTACTTTTCGCCGTCCTCGGTATATGCGGTCAGACCGTGGTCGCACCACTCCCATACGCAGCCGCCTATCAGGCGCGGATACTTGTATATGGCATCCCAGTAGTCCTTCAGGCTGCCGGGTCCAAGACCCATCGCGTGTGCGTATTCGCACAGGAAGAAAGGCTTGGGATCATCCTTCTTGCCCTCTTCGATTAAGCCCAGCACGTCGGTATACATGCGGGAATAGAAGTCGGCGGTTTCAGCTTTGAAGTCGCGCTCGTAGTGTATCGGGCGCGTGGAATCCAGCTCGCGCACAGCCTTGGCCATTGCGACGTGGCAGCAGCCGTAGCCCGACTCATTGCCCAAGGACCATATTATGATGGAAGGATGGTTGCGGTCGCGCATTACCATGCGTACGCCGCGATCCACGAATGCGCTCTCCCACTTGGGATCGGTCGCAATGCGGTCATAGGCGTTGTCGTACGTGGCGTTGGGGTCGGAGCACACTATGCCGTGGCACTCCAGGTCGGTCTCATCGATTACGTACAGACCCCACTCATCGCACAGATCCAGCCAGCGCGGATCGTTGGGGTAGTGGGAGGTACGCACGGTGTTTATGTTGTGCTGCTTCATCAGCTCTATATCGCGCAGCAACGTTTCCATGGGCGTTACGTGACCCATTTCGGTGTGGGTATCGTGGCGGTTTACGCCCTTGAGCTTTATCGATACGCCGTTTACGAACAGCTGGCCGTCGTGTATCTCAACGGTGCGGAAGCCCACGCGTACGCGCTGCACCTCGATAACCTCATCGCCCGCGCACAGCTCGCACAGCAGCGTGTACAGGTTGGGGGTCTCAGCGGTCCAGTGCTTTATGTCCTTTACGATTTCATTGAGCTTGACGGTGGTGTTTTCACCCGCGCCCAGCTTTACGTCGTACGACTTGGCAAGCTTTTCGTTTCCGCATGCGCATACCAGCGATACGTTTAGCTTAAGCTCGCTCGCCGCATCCGAGTAGTTGAACACGTCGAACTCGGCATCCAGCACGCCGTCCTTGTATTCCTTATCCAGCGTGGAGGTCACGCGCACGTCGCGCACATGCGTCTTGGGCACGCCCAGCATATACACATCGCGGAATATGCCGCTGAAGCGCCAGCAGTCCTGATCCTCAAGATAGGTGCCGTCCGACCACTTGAAGACCTTAACCGCCAGTGTGTTTTCGCCTTCGCGCACATAGGGGGTTATGTCGAACTCGCCGGGCATATGGGTGACCTTGTTGAAGCCCACCTGATGGCCGTTGACGTATACGTAATACGCCGAGTTTACGCCGTCAAAGTTGAGGAAGATCTGGTTGTTCGCCCAGCTTGCCGGCAGCGTGAACTCGCGGCGGTAGAAGCCCACCGGGTTGTCATCGGGCACATAGGGCGGATCGTAGGGGATGGGGTAGGGGACGTTGGTGTACTGGGGCACATCGTAGTCGCCCTCCATCTGCCAGTTGCCGGGCACATTGATGGAATCCCACTCGACATCCTCGAAGTCGTAGTCTTCCTTCTCAAATCCGTCCGGCCATACTTCGGGCACGGGCGCATAGTAGAAGTCCCATACGCCGTTTAGTAGCTTATAGAACGGCGATATGCCGCGCTCGCCTGCAAGCGCGGATTTACGGCACGCATAGGGTATCAGAGTGGTGCGGTTAGGCTGGCGATTAATGCTGTGCAAATCGAGATTTTGCCAATCGGGTAATACTGCCATTGTACTTACCTCCATTGCGTGCTGTGGGCACGATATTTATATTTGCGGATATTGCACTTAAACCGCATACAGCTATATTATACTTTGCTCCGTTAACTTTTGCAAGAGCGGAGTTTTCGATTTGTTTACAAACCCTTTTCGGCAAAGCCATCCGCTGCATGAATAAATTCATCGAAGCCATGCCGCCAATGCTTAAATTATTAGCTGAAGACTTAATCATATGACAAACTTTACAATGGCATGATATGATAAAATTTATCAAAAAGCTCAAAATTCGGGGAGGACAACACATGGCAAAGCTGGAACAGGACTTTACTCAGGGCAGTGTATCCAAACACTTGATCAAATTCGCAATGCCATTTCTGCTGGCGAATCTGCTTCAGGCGCTGTACAGCGTGGCTGATATGCTCATAGTCAGCTGGATGTGCGGCACCAACTCCATGTCCGGCGTCAATATAGGCGGTCAGATCACTCAGATGATTATGATGCTTGTATCCGGACTCACCGTGGGCGGCACGGTTATGGTAGGTCAGTACTACGGCGCGCGTCAGGATGAAGAAGTCAAGCGCACCATAGGCACCATGCTCAGCCTGCTCACGATAATGGGCATAGTTCTCATGACAATCATGCTCATATGCTGCGACGGCGCGCTGCGCCTGCTCAATACGCCCGAAGAGTCGTTCTCCGAGGCGCATAACTACCTTGTGATATCGCTGTGGGGCACGCTGTGCGTATTCTGGTATAACGCGCTTTCCTCAATACAGCGCGGCATGGGCGATTCCAAGCGTCCGCTTATATTCGTCGCGATTGCGTGCGCGGTCAATGTGGGTCTGGATCTACTGATGGTAGGACCCATGCAGATGGGCGCATCGGGCGCGGCACTTGCTACTATTATATCTCAGGGCTTGAGCGTAGTACTGTGCGCGGGCTATCTGGGCACGCATGGATTTGTGTTCGACTTTAAGCCCTCGAGCTTCCGCATACACGGCGACAAGGTCAAGATGCTTTTAAAGATCGGTCTGCCCTCGTCTGTGCAGAGCTTTGTCACAAACCTGTCCTTCCTTATGATGACCGCAATAGTCAACGGTTTCGGCGTCGAGGCATCGGCGGCGGTCGCCGTGTGCGGCAAGTTCAACTCGTTCGGCATAATGCCGGCGGGCGCAATGTCCTCGTCGGTATCCTCGGTCGCGGCGCAGAACATAGGCGCGGGGCGCAACGACCGCGCGCTGGATGCGCTAAAGTCCGGACTCAAGATATCCATAGTAATCGGCCTTGCGGTGTTCGCGTTTACTCAGCTCTGCCCGCAGCTGATACTGGAGATGTTCAACGCCGAGCCCGCGGTTATAGACTACGGCGTCACGTACCTGCGCGCATTCTGCTTTGACTACCTGATTGTGCCCTTCGTATTTTGCATAAACGGACTCATGCTGGGCGCGGGTCACTCTATGTTTACGCTCATCAACAGCATGTTGTCGGCGATACTTCTGCGCGTGCCTGTCGCGTACTTCGTATCGCGCACGTCCTTGGGTCTTATGGGCGTGGGCGCGGCGGCACCGGCGGCATCGCTCGCGTCGCTGTTCGTGGGCATATGGTTCCTGCTTAGCGGTCGCTGGAAGAACAACAGCACCGGCATACATCGCGAGGTCGAGGACGCTTAAGAGGAGGAGCGCTATATGGAAAACTTTGTCGTTACGGTCAATGCGGTTCTGCCGCTGTTTCTGATAATGGCACTGGGCTATGGCATACGCCGCACTCCGCTAATGGATGAGCATACTCATCAGATGATGAATAAGCTCATATTCAAGCTCTTTTTGCCCATACTGCTGTTTAAGAATGTATCCACGTCCAACCTGAACGCGCTGTCCGGCTCGTGGGTATATCTGTACGCGTTTATTTCTCAGGTGGCGGTGTTCCTGATACTGTTCGCCGTTGTGCCGCTTATCGAAAAGGAAAACAAGCGCCGCGGCGTGCTTATACAGGCGATGGGACGCTCTAACTACGCCCTGTTCGGTCTGTCGCTTGTGACGCTGCTTTTCCCCGACCAGGATACCGCCGTGGCGTCACTGCTCGTCGCTGTCAACATACCGGTATACAACGTAATGAGCGTAATCGCGCTGGAAACATATCGCGGCGGCAGCGTCAATCTAAAGAAGATTCTGCGCGGCATAGTCACAAACCCGCTAATTATTAGCTGCGCACTGGGCATGATAGTCTTGCTCAGCGGGCTTAAGTTCCCCACGTTCATACAGACCGCTATAAACGACACCGCCAAGATTGCCACGCCGCTTGCGCTGTTCATACTGGGCGGCGCCTTCAAGTTCTCAAGCGTCAAGAGCCACCTGCGCCCGCTGCTTATCGGTACTATCGGCAGGCTGGTAATCGTGCCGCTTGTGGGACTTACCGTGTCGGTGCTGCTGGGCTTCCGCGGCGTTGAGCTGGCGTCCCTGGGCGTTGCCTACATGGCGCCCTGCGCGGTTGCGAGCTACCCGATGGCGCAGCAGATGGGCGGCGACGGCGAGCTGGCGGGCGAGCTGGTCGTGTTCACGACGGCGCTGTCGGTATTCACCGTGTTCGGCTTCATGTACGCGCTTAAGTGCCTGGCGCTTATATAAAGCGGCAGTTACATTTCGGGTTTTTCAAATAATTTACGAATGTATTAAATGTGCCGGCTTCAAGGCGAAATCGGCACATTTTCGGCGCTATTGGCAAATTGCTGAACATGGCATTGCTTGACATCTTTGGTTGCAGAGTTTAAAATAAATCTGTTACTGTGAAAAGGATTCGGAATACGGCAAGAAGGCACATGCCCCATGCATGCCGCCTTAAGATATATAGGAAAAACATCCATCGGTCGGCGCGATTTCGGATGGCGCCGGACACCTGCCTCACGGGTTATTATGTTAAATGCAAACGCAGACCGCGCGTCGTGCGTACATTATAAACATCGCCTTCGGACGGGCGACTTAAGAAATCCGAATATTGCATATGCCGTGGGATGTCCCCGTAGTTTCCGACTTTCCATTCATACACCGGCATGCCCGGAAGAAAATTCATTTAAGAGGGGGGACTGACCGATTTGCCTGGCTGGGGTATAGCGATTATAGTAATTGTGACATTGCTGATAGGCGGAGGAGCTGGTGGTGCCTTCGGCTATTTCTACCGCAAGAACACCACGGAAAAGAAGATCGGCCGTGCGGAAGCCACCGCACAGGAGCTGCTGGACAAGGCATCTCAGAAGGCCGAGGCGCAGCGCAAGGAATTGCTGCTCGCCGCCAAGGAAACCATGCTGCGCGAGCGTGCCGATTTGGATAAGGAAGTACGCGACCGCCGCAACGAGCTGCAGCGCACCGATCGTCGTCTCGTACAGCGCGAGGACGCGCTCGACAAAAAGAGCGAGGCGCTGGAGGCGCGCGAGCACGCACTTGAGAACAAGCAAAAAGACGTTGCCAAGCTGGAAAGCGAAGCTCAGGCTATGCACGACAAGCAGCAGTCCGAGCTGGAGCGCATATCCAACATGACCAGCGAGGAAGCGCGCGACATAATCATGAACCGCGTGCAGAAGGAAGCCTATCACGACGCCGCCGTAATGGTGCGCGAGATAGAGTCCCACGCTAAGGAAGAGGCCGACAAGAAGGCGCGCAACATAGTATCGCTTGCGATACAGAAGTGCGCCGCCGATCATGTTGCCGAAACCACCGTGTCGGTCGTGACGCTGCCCAACGACGACATGAAGGGACGCATAATAGGTCGCGAGGGTCGCAACATACGCACACTGGAAACCGCTACGGGCGTCGACCTGATTATCGACGATACGCCCGAGGCAGTCATAATATCCGGCTTTGACTCGGTGCGCCGCGAAGTCGCGCGCATTGCGCTTGAAAAGCTGATTATGGACGGCCGCATACATCCCGCGCGCATCGAAGAGATGGTCGAAAAGGCCAAGAAGGAAGTCGAGAACAGCATACGCGAGGCCGGTGAGCAGGCGGTATTTGAAACCAACCTGCACGGCATACATCACGAGCTGGTCAAGCTCCTGGGCCGCATGAAGTACCGCACGAGCTACGGTCAGAACGTGCTCAAGCACTCCATCGAGGTCAGCCACCTGGCGGGCGTAATGGCCGCCGAGCTGGGCGCCGATGTACAGCTTGCCAAGCGCGCGGGTCTTCTGCACGACATAGGTAAGTCGGTCGACCACGAGATGGAAGGCACGCACGTAACCATAGGTGCGGATCTTGCCAAGAAGTATCACGAGTCACCCGCCGTTGTGCACTGCATAATGGCACACCATAACGATGTAGATCCCGAAAGCGTCGAGGCTGTGCTGGTTCAGGCCGCCGATGCCATATCGGCCGCTCGCCCGGGTGCGCGCCGCGAATCGCTTGAAAACTACATCAAGCGCCTGGAAAAGCTGGAAGAGATCGCCAATTCGTTCGAGGGCGTGGACAAGACGTATGCCATACAGTCCGGCCGCGAAGTTCGCATAATCGTAAAGCCCGAGGATGTGGACGATGCGGGCACGCTCATGCTTGCGCGCGACATAGTCAAGCGCATAGAGCGTGAGATGGAGTACCCCGGTCAGATAAAGGTAAACGTAATCCGCGAGACCCGAGCGGTGGACTTTGCAAAGTAGCATAACAGATTAAGCCGCCCGATGCCAACCATTGGACGGCTTTTATGCGGAAGGAAGAGAGCATTATGGAACAGTTCAGTAGTTTGCCCATTGAAAAGCTGCTGCGCGCCGAAGGCTATGATTGCGACTGCGGCAAGCATCATACTGTGCGTCTTAAGAAGGTCATAATCGGTCAGGGTGCGCTATTCCAGGTGGGCAGCGTACTGCGCGAGCTGGGTGTCACTCACCCGATGATAGTTGCCGATCAGAACACATACCGCGTTGCCGGTCGTCAGGTGTACGACCTGCTCACCGGCGCGGGCGTCAAGTGCGAGCTGTTTGTATTCCCTCAGGCGCATGTTGAGCCCAGCGAGTTTAGCGTCGGTCAGGTAATTATGAAGTTCGTGCCCGGCGTTGACTGCATGCTGGCAGTCGGTTCGGGTACCATAAACGACATATGCAAGATGGTATCCAAGGCGACCGGCACGCGTCAGGTTGTCGTGGGCACCGCACCGTCCATGGACGGCTATGCGTCCAACTCCTCTTCCATGATATCGGGCGGCGTCAAGGTCACTATATACTCGGTATGCCCGGACGCCATAATCGCCGATGTGGATGTGCTCAGGCAGGCACCGCTCAAGATGCTGCAGGCAGGTCTGGGCGACATGCTGGCCAAGTACATATCGGTATGCGAGTGGCGCATATCGCACATTGTCACCGGCGAGTACTACTGCGAAGAGGTCGCGGCACTGATGCGCCGCTGCGTACACCGCATAGTCGAGGCCGCGCCCCAGCTGACCCAGCGTTCTCCGCAGGCGGTCATGCAGGTGGTTGAGGGACTTATCATATCGGGCATAGCGATGAGCTACGCCGAGGTAAGCCGTCCCGCCAGCGGTCTGGAGCACTACTTCTCGCACATATGGGAGATGCATTCGCTCATGGGTCGCTGCCCGGGCGAGCTACACGGCATACAGGTCGGCGTAGGCACTGTACTGACCTTGCGTCTATTCAACTGGCTACGCAACGAAAAGCCCGACCGCGAGCGCGCGCTCAAGCATGCCGCCGAGTTTGACATGGCCGCGTGGGAGCGCGAGATGCGCGACGTATTCGGTCCGACCGCCGACGCGGTTATCGAGATCGAGCGCAATGTAGGCAAGCACGACCCGGTAAAGCATGCCGAGCGTCTGGAGCGCATTATAAACAACTGGGACGAGATACTGCGCATCATAGACGAGGAGCTGCCCGAGTACAACAAGATAGTTAATCTTATGAAGATGCTACAGGAGCCCACAATGCCGCGCACGCTGGGTCTAAGCGACGGCGAGGTCATTACGGCGCTCAAGTGCTCGCAGGAGATTCGCGACAAGTACATCTTGAGCCGTCTACTCTGGGATCTGGGCATACTGGACGAATACGCGGACAAGCTACGCGACAGTCTGGCGATATCGGACTAATAACATACACAAAGCTGTCATGGGGCATCTGCTCCATGGCGGCTTTTTATTATATCGTTGGGTCAAAACGTCGCCGTGACTTTTCGTCTACTGCGTCAAAAAGAGCGCATTATGCCGCAATGTGAACGCATTGGTCAGCAATTTTCGGTTGATTTATTCGCTTAATTCAATGTATAATATAATTAAGTAAGCTTAAG
>CAYTOU010000076.1:0-9799 GCA_964439295.1 uncultured Oscillospiraceae bacterium | reverse complement strand
CAGAAAGTCGTTCTTCGACCGCGTAAAGGACGCGTTCTCGAATTGAAGGCGTAATAGACGGATGAGGAGTTAAACTATGGATTGGGTAGAGATAACGGTACACACCACGACCGAGGGCTCGGACATAGTGTCCCAGGCACTCATAGACGCGGGCACTACCGGCGTCAGCATAGAGGACAAGAACGACTTTAACGAAAATCAGCGCGCGCCCGGGCAGTGGGATCTGATAGATGAGCAGGTGCTTTTAAACATGCCCGAGGACGTGCTTGTGCACGGCTATTTCGGCGATGACGAGCGCATACGCGATACCGTGTCGCAGCTGGAGGCGCATTTTAGGCAGGTCGCCGCGATGGAGCTGCCCTTCGATGTGGGTACGCTCAAGTGCGACATAAAGACCGTACACGATCAGGACTGGTCGGAGAATTGGAAGAAGTACTATAAGCCCTTCCATGCGGGTAAGCACCTGGTAGTTAAGCCCTCTTGGGAAAACTACGATGCGCAGCCCGGCGACCGCGTAATCGAGATAGACCCCGGCATGGCGTTCGGTACCGGCACGCACGAAACCACCGGCATGTGCGTGGAGCTGGTCGAAAAGTACGTAAAACCCGGCGACCGCGTAATCGACGTGGGCACCGGTACGGGCATACTGGCGATTGCCGCCAAGCTCTCGGGCGCGGGCGATACATTCGCGACCGACATAGACCATGTCGCGGTGCGCGTGGCGCAGGAGAATATCGAGCGCAATGGTCAAAATGTCACGGTAAGGCAGGGCGATCTGCTCAGCGCGGTTGACGAGGGCGCACAGTTCGATGTCGCCATAGCCAACATAATCGCCGATATAATCATATCGCTGGCGGGTCAGATAGGCTCTGTCCTGCACACGGGCGGCACGTTCATTTGCTCGGGCATAATTCGCGAGCGCGAGCAGGACGTTATCGATGCGCTTGAGCGCGACGGATACGAGGTATGCGAGGTGCGCAGGCGCGGCGAATGGGTCGCGATCTGCTCTAAGAGGTTGGGCTGATGCACAGATTCTATTTGCCGGACGCGCCGGGCGGCACAGGGTTTGAGTGCGCACTGAGCGCCGATGAAAGCCAGCATGCCTTGCGCGTGCTCAGACTGCGCGCGGGTGACGAGGTGGAGTGCTTTGATGGCAAAGGCGGCGCGTGGCGCTGTACGCTTATCGTAAGCGGCAATTCCGCCGCCGTGCGGGCAGAAGAGACTCTTCAGTCCACCGAAAGCCCGATAAGCATTACGCTGTATCAGGGGCTGCCCAAGCTGGACAAGTTCGACCTGATCACTCAAAAGGCGACCGAGCTGGGCGTTAAGCGCATTGTGCCCGTAAACATGGCGCGCAGTGTGGCGCGCGCCGAGGGCAAGGATGCCTTAAAGAAGCGCGAACGCTGGCAGCGCATAGCCATGGAAGCGGTAAAGCAGTGCGGGCGCTCATACGTGCCCGAGGTGGAGCAGCCCATGGACTTTGCGCATGCCCTAAAGGACATGCAGGAGCGCGAGCTGATGCTTATGCCGTACGAGCTGCAGAGCGGGCGCGGGCTTAACGCGATTGCGCCGGGCGCGCGAGACATAGGCATACTGATAGGACCGGAAGGCGGCATAGACGCGGGCGAGGCCGCGCGTGCGGTCGATGCGGGCGCACAGGCGGTGACGCTTGGACCGCGCATACTGCGCACCGAAACCGCCGCGATTGCGTCCATAGCCATGGTCATGCTGCGCTTTGGCGATGCGGGCGGCACACAGATTGTTTAAATACATTAGGTCGACTTTCCGAAAAAACGCGCGGAGAGTCGACTTTGTTTATAAACACGTAAAGGAGACCTTGCAATGAAGTACATGGGGCGCGAATTGCCGCTGGGCATATCGATAACCAACTATGAGCCGCAGGCGGTACATGATTTCGTATCGCATGGGTTTGAGTACTTTGAAGTGGGCATTCCGGCGCGTTTGCCGGATTGCGGCGATGCGCGTAGCATTGAATACGACTATTCGCCCGAAGTGACTCAGAAACTCGCGCGCATAGCCGGACGCGGGCGCGAAGAGGAGCTTACTGCGCTTAAGCAGCCGTTGGTCGATGCGATATTTGGCGAGAACCTGCGCGTATGGAGCGTGCATTTGCCCTTCGGCTTCGGCTGGGACATCGCGCACTATATCGAAAGCGAACGCGACGCAGTGGTTGAGTCGCTAAAGCGTATAATCGATCTAACAAGCGGCTGGGGCGCGCGCGTATACGTGCTGCACGGCTGCCTTGAGCCTGTAAGCATCGAGGAGCGTCCGGTGCGCATGGCGCGCAGTATATTGAGTCTTCGCGAACTGAACGAATATGCATTAAAGTACGGCGCACACGTCGCCTTGGAAGACCTGCCGCGCAGCTGTCTGGGCAATACATCGCTTGAAGTGCGCGCCATGTCGCAGGCGGCGGGCGATGTGCATGTGTGCTTTGACGTAAACCACTTGCTGCACGAAAGCCATTCTGACTTTATGGCGGCGCTTGCACCGCGCGTCATAACCACGCATCTATCCGACTACGACGGCATTGACGAAAGGCACTGGCTGCCCGGCAAGGGCATTGTGCCGTGGAAGGAAATCGTATCGACCCTTCTTAAGAGCGGCTATCGCGGACCGTTCCTGTTTGAATTGCGCAAGGGCGAAAACGGGCTATACGGCGCGCAGACGATAAAGGATGCCTTTTGCAAGGTACTGTGTCAGTGAGTGCTTAAGTTTACACCATTGCCACCAACCGATGCCCAAAGCGTGGTATAATATATGCCAAACGTTTAAGACATATGCTTAGGAGGGCGCGATGAGAAGGATCGCATTTCATACGCTGGGGTGCAAGGTCAACCAATACGACACGCAAGCCATGCTGGAGAGCTTTCAACAGGCGGGCTGGCAGGTATGCGGATTTGACGAGCATGCCGATGCGTATGTGGTGAATACATGCACGGTGACCGGCACGGGCGACAAAAAGTCGGTGCAAATTATACGCCGCGTGCATAGGGAGAACCCGGATGCGGCAATCGTGGTTACAGGCTGCCTTGCACAGCGCGATCCGGACAGGGTGCTGCTGCCGGGCGTGAAGCTCATACTGGGCACCGCACAGCGCGCGCGCGTGGTGGAGCTGCTCGAACGCGCGATCAAGCAAAACGAATGTTTAATCGAGGTCAGGTCGCTCAAGGGCGCGCCGTTTGAGCCGCTCATTGTGCACAGCCACGAGGGCAAGACGCGCGCTACGATGAAGATTCAGGAGGGCTGCGACAGGTACTGCACGTACTGCGTAATCCCGTACGTGCGCGGTCCGGTGCGCTCAATGGAGCTAAGCGCGGTCATAAGCGAGGCCGAACGGCTAGCTCAGACCGGCTACCGCGAGATAGTCGTGACCGGTATACACCTGACCAGCTATGGGCGCGGCACCGATTATGAACTGTGCGATGCCTTGGAAGCTATCGGGCGCATTGACGGTGTCGAGCGCATAAGGCTGGGCTCGCTTGAACCGTATTACGTAAGTGAAGAGCGCGCAGAGCGCCTAAGCCGCATGCCCAAACTATGCCGCCAGTTCCATCTGTCCATGCAGTCGGGAAGCGCGGGAGTGCTTTCGCGCATGCATAGGCGCTATACGCCCGACGAGTACGCGCACGCGGTGGAGCTGCTCAGAAAATACATGCCGGGTTGCGCGATTACGACCGACGTATTGACCGGCTTCCCGGGCGAAACCGTTGAAGAGGCGCAGGAGACGCTGGACTTCGTCAGGAAGATAGGCTTTGCGCGCATACATGTATTCCCGTATTCGCGCCGCAGCGGCACTGTCGCCGATAAGCTGCCCGATCAGGTGCCCGAAAGCGTGAAGCACGCGCGCGCGACCGAGCTTATCGCGCTGGGCAATGAATTGAGCGCCGAATACGAAAAGTCCATGCTGGGCAGTGTACACGATGTGCTGCTGGAGGAAGAAGTGGGCGAGGGACTATGCGAAGGCTATACGCGTGAATACCTGCGCGTGCGCGCACAAGGCACGCCGGGCGAGATAGTCAATCTCCGCTTGACTGAAATGGATGGAAACGTTATTATTGGTGTGAGGGAATGACGCGCACGGTGCGCGAAAACCATAGGAGGTATTTAAAATGGAAGATTGCCTTTTTTGCAAGATAATTGCCGGTCAGATACCGTCCAACAAGGTGTATGAGGACGACGATGTATACGCATTCCGCGACATTAACCCGCAGACGCCCGTGCATATACTGGTAATACCTAAGGCACACGTCGCGAGCGTATTGGAGTGCGACAAGCTCCCCGCCGGCATGTGCGATAAGCTCATGCAGGTGTGCGCGCAGATAGCACGCAGCGAGGGCCTTGACAAGACCGGCTTCCGTATCGTGTCCAACTGCGGCGACGACGCGTGCCAGAGCGTGCATCATTGGCACATACACATACTGGGCGGTCGCAAGATGGAAGACAAGATGGCGTAATTGCCTTGGCTTTTGGGGGATGTCCGCGGCGGCGCGGGCATCCCTCTTTTTTGAGAAAAATACATCGCAATAATGCATAATTGCAATATGCAACATTTGATTTACAGTATGCATATTGACGAGTATGCATATGCGTGGTAAAATACATGCATGAACCATCGCCGGGGCATTGCCCGGGCGGTAATGATAGAGGCGCGGTTTAAGCAATAGTATCCGGATCATGCGGGCAGACACCCGTCCGGCGAAAGGGCTTGCCGCCGAAGGTATTCGCATATTTGTCTGAAAGCGTATGCCTGGGCCGGGGGACAACATCTCACGGACTGTCACAAGCATTGTGGAGAGCTATCATTGACTTCAAAGTATCTTTGACGCAGGGCGTCATATATAGATATATTGCAGCCATGAACTCATCCGCACACGATGGTTCATGGCTGTTTCTTTATCTATCAAGCGTACTTTGAAGGAGGATTACCATGAAGAAGATTTTTGCTCTGCTTGTTGCCATGATGATGCTCATGTCGGTCACCGCCTTTGCCGATAGCGAATCCACCGGCGTTGAGGACGGCGTGCTTACCGTCGCGATGGAATGCGCGTACGCACCGTATAACTGGACTCAGACCGATGACTCCAACGGCGCAGTGCCGATTAAGGACTCCACCGACTACGCAAACGGCTATGACATTATGATCGCCAAGAAGATCTGCGAGGCCAACGGCTGGGAGCTGGAGGTCGTGCGCTCCGACTGGGATTCGCTCGTGCCCGCCGTGCAGACCGGCATTGTCGATGCCGTTATCGCGGGTCAGTCCATGACCGCCGCCAGGAGCGAGCAGGTCGATTTCGCGGGTCCCTACTTCTACGCGACAATAGTATGCGTGACCAAGGCTGATAGCAAGTTCGCATCCGCACAGTCCATATCCGACTTGAGCGGCGGCACATGCACCGCGCAGATAGCCACCATATGGTATGACAAGTGCCTGCCCCAGATAGAGGGCGCGCAGATACAGCCCGCCAGCGAAACCGCTCCGGCAATGCTTATGGCACTGGAAAGCGGCATGGTTGACTTCATTTGCACCGATATGCCCACCGCACAGGGCGCGGTTGCCGCTTATCCGGATCTTACCATACTCAACTTCTCGGGCACCGATGGCGACTTCACATTCACCGATGAAGAGCGCGCCGAAAACGTCAACATAGGCATTTCCGTGCGCAAGGGCAATACCGGTCTGGTAGACGCTATAAACAGCGTGCTGTCCACGATGACCGAGGACGATTTCAATACCCTTATGGCCGAGGCTATTGCGGTACAGCCCGTGGGCTAAGAAAAGCGATTTATTCAATAATGCGATTCTGCGGCGCGAGGTGTTTTCCCCGCGCCGCACAGCATGTTTAAAGGGGAGTGCAACGCGTTGGACATATTAGCCAAACTGGGAAGCGATATAGCGAATCTGTGGTCAACATATGCGGGTTCGTACCTAAACGGCATAAAGAACACATTGGTGCTGGCGTTTGCGGCGACGGTCATAGGCTGCATAATAGGCTTCATATGCGGCGTGCTGGAGACAATACCGTGCAGCAAGTACGATAACCCGATAAAGCGCTTTTTGCTGGCTTTGGTGCGTGTGATAGTGCGCGTGTACGTAGAGGTGTTCCGCGGCACGCCCATGGTGCTGCAGGCCGTGTTCGTATACTATGGACTGCCGTACTTCACTAACGCGGCACTCAAGTTCACTAACGTGTGGGCAGCATCGCTGCTCGTTGTGTCGATAAACACCGGCGCGTATATGGCGGAAACAGTGCGCGGCGGCATACTCTCAATCGACCCGGGTCAGACAGAGGGCGCAAAGGCGATAGGCATGAACCACTTCCAGACAATGCTCTACGTCATTTTGCCCCAGGCGCTGCGCAACATACTGCCGCAGGTGGGCAATAACTTCATCATAAACGTGAAGGACACATCGGTCATGTTCATAATAACATTCACCGATTTCTTCGCGGTACACCGCGCCGTGGTCGGTGCGACTTATCTGTATTTCCCGTCCGCCGCGATAGAGATGATAGGCTATCTGTGCATGACGCTGATAGCGTCGCTGCTGCTGCGCAAGTGGGAGCGTAAGCTCGCCGGTGACGATAGCTATACGCTGGCCACGACCGACCAGCTCGCGCCCACCGCCGGTATGCTCAATCACCCCGGCAAGGGCAGCAACTTCGATGAGCATAGCAAAGAAAGCGAGCTCATGGAAGAGCAGCAGAAGAGGAGGCTGTAAAGATGGATGAACTGTTGAGAGTCGAGCATCTGTCTAAGTCATTTGGCGCGAATGTCGTGCTGCGCGATATAGACTTTAACGTGCGCCCGGGCGATGTGACTTCGATCATAGGCGCGTCCGGTTCGGGTAAGTCCACGCTCCTGCGCTGCATAAACCTGCTTGAAACGCCCACGTCGGGCGCGATATACTTTCACGGAAAGAACATGTTCGCGCGCGGAGTAAATTCGGCGGCATATCGCGCAAAGGTGGGCATGGTGTTCCAGTCGTTCAATCTGTTCAATAACATGACCGTGCTGGAAAACTGCACGATAGGTCAGGTTAAGGTGCTGGGCAAAAAGAAGGACGAGGCGCGCGAAAACGCCATGAAGTACTTGGAGAAGGTCGGCATGGCGCCCTACATAAACGCACGCCCGCGCCAAATCTCGGGCGGTCAGAAGCAGCGCGTGGCAATAGCGCGCGCACTGGCGATGGAGCCCGAAGTGCTGCTATTCGATGAGCCCACAAGCGCACTGGACCCCGAGATGGTGGGCGAGGTGCTGGCGGTAATGCGAGACCTGGCAAAGGACGGCATGACAATGCTTGTCGTGACGCACGAAATGTCGTTCGCGCGCGATGTAAGCAATCGCGTGGTGTACATGCGCGATGGCCTGATATGCGAGGACGGCACCCCCGAGCAGGTATTCGGAAACCCCAAGGATGAGCGCACGAGGGAGTTCTTGATGCGATTTATCGGGAAATGAGCAATATGAAATAAAAATGCATGAACTTTCATAGGATCATGTAGCATGTATAAACAGAAAGCATCGCCCTCTTGATGAAAGAAGGCGGTGCTTTTTTAACAAGTTAGATTACCAAAGCTGTCCCGGCAATTTCAGCTTTTCGCGCGGTGGAAACTCGCTATCGAACTCGCTGAGTGCATGTGGGTCAATGCTAAAGAATTCCGGGCAAAAGTGTACGCGACCATGCACGCCTCTTAACCCATCCTTGATAAGCTCACACGCCATAAGCGCGGGATAGGACGAACCGTCCGCATCCACAATGCCGAAGTCAGCCGCAGGCATAAAGCAAAAACGCGAATAGTACTCAGGATTGCCGGTGATTATAACGGCTTTGAATCCCATTGCACGTGCATCGTTAAGCGATAGGCGTATCAGCTGTGAACCTATACCCGTGTGCTGAAAATCGGGATGTACGCTTATGGGTCCAAACGACAATGCCGAAAAGCTTTTGCCGCTGTCCGACACGATAGCCACATTTGTATAGAATATGTGACCGCAGATCCGTCCGTTGCACTGACATACGTAGTTGAGACGGGTGACGACGTTCGCATTTCCGCGCAGACTGTGGATGATATAGTGTTCAACGCAACCGGGTTGGTATACATTCCAGAATGCATCGCGTGTAAGAGCCTCAACAGCTACATAGTCATTCGGAGTCTCGATGCGGTAAGTGTAATTACTCATGATTGTCCCTCCTCAAATTCAAGCAAATATACGTGCCTAAATCCGGAAGGTCTGAAACGTGTGTTCGCAAACCTTCCGGTCAGCGAACAATCCTACAAATCATCTTATTCAAACAGCAATCTCCTGCTTTTTATTCAGCCATGGGCTGTGAACATATCATATCATGGCAGGATAGATGTGTCAATGATGCCTTGCCGAGTTAATTGGGCAGTGCCCTTTATCATAAGCAAAACCGCCGCGCAGAGTGCTTAAGTGCGCGGCGGAAAGCATATTTCAGTTTTTCTTATTTACTTCGTCTCTTCCATGATAGCGTCGACTATTTCGGGGATGTACCAGGAGACATCATTCCTGTTGAGCAGCCCAAAGTACTCATCGCCGCTGCCTAAATAGCCGTTATCCCACCATATGCAGGGGATGCCGGCGGCCTTGGCGCGCTTGAGATAGGCATGAACCCACTTGAGGTTGTCCGATGTGGCATATGTGCCGTCGGGCTGTAGCTTGTTTACAATGCCGTACTCGGTCAGTATGATGGGTAGACCTAGGGGCTTGGCATACTGCTCTATCAAATTGAACATCGCGCCGATGTCCGCATCCACACTGTCGTCAAAAGCCTTGCGCCCGTGTAGACGGTTGAATACGTAATCGTCCGGGCAGTACGCGTGTAGCGAAAGTATTAGATTGTCGTCGGCGGGGATTATCATGTCGCGTAGCCCGCGCTCGTTTACCTGCGCACCGCAGGTGGTTATCAGTAACCCGCGAGAGAGATTCTTGCCGCCCGTCGAACGTACCGTTTCGACAAATTCGCGGTTGAGTACATTTATAGCACGACGTACTTGCGAATCGCCGCCAAACCACTCGTTGGGCGTGCCCTCAAGCCGCGGCTCGTTCATGCCCTCAAATAGTAGACGCTCGTCCATGTCGCCGAAAAACTCCGCTATTTGCTTCCATAGCGCAGTAAAACGCGGCTCGACCTTGTCTAAATACTCTACAGATGGCTTGAGCCATTCGCCTTCGTGATGCGTGTTGAGTATGACTACCAGACCAGCGTCTAAGCCCCACTCAACTACCTCGCGCACACGCATGAGATAGTTCGCGTTCAAACGATAGGTCGGCGCAATGCCCATGTTTTCTTTCCAAGTGACCGGTACGCGTAGTATGTCAAAGCCGCTTTTTGCTACATAATCTATCATTTCGCGCGTCGTGCGCGGATTGCCCCAGCCGGTTTCGCCGCCGAATGAGTCAAATGAGTTGCCCAGATTCCAGCCCGCTTTGAGTTTGGTGATGTCGATCATTGCTTACCTCCGTACGGATTAATCCGCATTTGAGCGCGCCGATTGTTTGCCGCATGCGGCTTAAATTAATATAATCCGTACCGCTATGCGGAAAGACAATCGAATCGCACTCCATCTTTAATCAATTATAACGCTAAATCGCATTGGAATCAATAGATTTTTGCTGCGAGAGTTAACCGATAGTATTTCAGGAAACACGAACGATTTTGATGGTTGCTTTTTTAATATACGGATGATATAATGGGATTAAACTAGAGTGTGTTTCTAAAATTCCTTAAGCTGCAATTTCGGCGGCTTTTCCG